>NZ_CP141821.1:1800000-2033621 GCF_035621495.1 Thermococcus sp. SY098
GAAATTAGACGTTCGAGAATTTTTGATGAAGGGGATATTGTCTTCCTTTACATAGCGAGAGGGAATTTATTCACCCTTAAGAGAACACTTGAGAAACTCGGCTTAACTGAGGAGCAACTGCTAACTAAGAGGGGAACGATTGCAGGTGGTTTTGAGGTGGGCGAGGTTATAAAGGCTGATTTTGAGACCCTTTGGGAGCTTACAAAAGATACAAGCGGCTTAACTTTTGTTCACGGGGAAGAGAGGGGCAAGCAGTGGCTTAAGGAATATGTCAAAAATTACGGCTACGCCTTTACCATTGAGAAGCCATTTCTCTTCAAGGAGCCTATAAGCAGAGAAGAGATGAAAGAAAAGTACGGTGTCTTTGTGGAAGGCATCATTCACCTATCAAGCAAGACGAGACAACCTTGGGTTAAAGCCCTGCTTGAGGACTTAATGAGTAGGGAAACAGTTTTTATTTAGCCTTTTTCTTTCTCAAGTTCTTCTGGCTCAATTACCACATAAGGTCCTGTGCTGAGCTTTTTAATTTCTTCCTTTGTCAAAAGTCTGCTCTTGACTTTTTCACCT
Source organism: Thermococcus sp. SY098 (assembly GCF_035621495.1). NCBI lineage: Archaea > Methanobacteriati > Methanobacteriota > Thermococci > Thermococcales > Thermococcaceae > Thermococcus > Thermococcus sp. SY098. The sequence continues at coordinate 1,800,568 of NZ_CP141821.1, forward strand.
ATCAATGCGCTGTTTCCGAAGGGATCCATAATTTTAACTGTTAATGACCTTCTGCCTTCCTTAACATCTTCAATGTACTCCAAGAGCTCATCGATTTTGTCAACTGCTTCCTTATCGTTTTCCTGTTCTTTAAAGTTCCTTGCCATCAGAAGAGTTTCTTTAACTCTCTCCAAAACACCTTCAACGTTGCTTACGAATCCCTGACTCGCTGGTCCGGGTTCAATCTTTATACCGAGTTCTTCCAGTTCAATTGTCCCGCTCTTGCTCCTCACAACCCTTGTAAACAGATCTTTTTCGTCTTCAACCTTCACTGTGTATAACTTTGGTTCCTTTTCTTCCAGTATCATCACGTCCGCACTTCTGTAGCCGCATTTTTCACAGATGATCGTCGACTCCATGACCTTGCCGAAGTAAGGGATATCATGAATATATTGAATGGCTTTGAGGCTGTTTTTGCCCCCACAGATTGGACAGTTCCCAAGTCTGATCTCTTGAATATTGGCTGTCTTTTCGTTCATGAGAGTCACCAGTAGAAGAGTTCCAGGGGGGTTTATAAATTCATTGTTGAGGAAAGGAAAGAAAGGTTAGCCCCTGTATATTTTTATGTCTGGAGGTGTTACAATGAGCTTGATTTCATACTTAGAAACTTTTGCAAGATCTCCACCAAGCCCATGTACCATACCTTTTATCTGCTCTGCAATCTTCTCCAGTATCTCCTGCTTTGACTCAAGGGGGGTTAAGTCAACTATGACAATATTTCCTTCCTGAATTTCTTCAGAAATCTTTTCAAGATCAGTGTAGCTGGTGACAACGATTTTTTTGATGTATCTAATTTCGGGCTTTGCAATTTCCTTTGCAAGCTCATCCTCCTCAAGGGGGATAACATCAATATCTGCCCTTACTTTCCCTTCAAGTTCCTTCCTTGAAAATTTTAGGGGCTTTCTTTTTGGCTCTTCTTTCTTAATAATTTTGTCAAACAGTCCCATTATTTTTCCCTCCATGAACCTTAGACTGAATTATTTTTGTGCATTGGTGTTTATATTTCTTGTGGAAGGGCGACAAGGGGCTTCGCCCCTTATCTCCCTTTACCCTCAATCCCCATCTTTCTCTATTGGGGAAACTACGTTTCCCTAACCCTTCCTTTTTTCTTAGCTACCGGGGGAGCATAGCTCCCCTCGCCCCTCATATTTTTAAAACTAATATTTGTGGAATGTTATGAGCTTAGTTCAAATCCATAAACTGATTTTGATTTGTGTTCCTTATTCTCTTGCGCTCGAAGAGCGATGTTTTAAGTTGATTTGCTTTGCAAAAATTTTTCATACTTCAAAGACAGAAAAAGGGTGGAAGGGTTCGAAAGTCTTTTAAATACTTTCCTTTTACTCCATCACAGCTTCCCCATGTGTATAAGTGAAGGATGAGCAAAAATGACATTACACATCTTCATTCCAGATTCACTCCTTGAAGAGACAGCCGACCCAAAAATAAGGACATACAAAGTTGGGCAGATAGCAAGGGCAGCTGCAATCTTCGGTGTTGAACACATATGGATTTACAAAGCCGGCGGCAAAGATGGAAAGTTCATAAAACTGATCCTTGACTACGCAGAAACTCCCCAGTACCTCCGTAAGGCATTGTTCCCGATAAGGAAGGAGCTTAAATATGTTGGTGTGATCCCTCCTTTAAGAACTCCCCACCATAAGCTCAAGGGAAGACCCAAGCTGGGGGAAATTCGGGAGGGTGTAATCATTAAAAAGGGAAAGCGGCTTTACGCGGACATTGGCCTTGACGAGCTGGCTCTCGTTGAAGGCTCTGGAGAAGGGCGAATGACGTTCAAAATAGTTTCAGTGAATCCCCTGAGGGTAGTTCCGGCGAAACCTGCTGAATACTGGGGATACAGGGTTCATCTCACGAACAAAACACTGGCAAAAACACTTAAAAAGGCAAGACTTGACTTAGCAATCGCGACCTCACGTAAAGGTGAGGATGTAAGGAAAGTTAAGCTCCCTCCTCTGGAGGGGGAGATCGGATTCGTGTTCGGATCGCCGAGAAAGGGCGTGATGGAGATCCTGAGAGACTTCAATGAGGATTATCCCTTTGATCTAATCCTCAATACGATTCCAAATCAAAAGACAAAAACGGTTAGAACCGAAGAAGCCGTGTTGGCGACTTTGGCGGTGTTTAATTTCATAAGGAGGGATTGATATGGGTAAGATTAGCAAGCCAAGAAGAGGTTCACTGGCGTATTCCCCAAGAAAAAGGGCTAAGAGCATAGTCCCAAGAATTAGGAAGTGGCCTCAAGAGGAAGAAGTGAGGTTACTCGGATTCGCTGGATACAAGGCAGGAATGACTCACATACTCATGATAGATGACAGACCAGGGCTTACAAAGGGCAAAGAGATATTCATGCCGGTTACAATAGTTGAGACTCCACCAATGGTTGTCTTTGGAATCAGAGCGTACAAACAGGGTTATCTTGGTCTTGAAACAGCAACAGAGGTCTGGATTCCAAATCTCAATCCAGACTTAAAGAGAAGGATCAAAACACTTCCAAAGAACTACGATGAAGAGGCATTCCAGCAGAAGCTTGGCGAGCTTGAAGATCTCGTTAAGAGCGGTGAAATTGTTGAAGTTAGGGCATTGGTTCACACTCAGCCAAGGCTCATCAAGCTCAAGAAGAAGCCAGAAGTTATGGAATACGCCGTTGGTGGAAAGAGCGTAGAAGAGAAGTTTGCCTATCTAAAGGAAAAGCTTGGAAAAGAAATCAGGGCAAAGGAAGTCCTCAAGGAAGGTGAGCTTTTGGACGTCATAGCCGTCACAAAGGGCAAAGGAACTCAAGGTCCAGTTAAGAGGTGGGGCATTAAGATTCAGTTCCACAAGGCTCAGAGGGCTGGAAAGGGAAGGCACGTTGGTAACCTCGGCCCATGGCATCCAGCAAGGGTTATGTGGACGGTTCCACAAGCCGGTCAGATGGGCTTCCACCACAGGACAGAGTTCAACAAAAGGTTGATCGCTATTGGTGAAAACGGATTTCTTGAGCTCAATGGCAACAAGATCGAGATTACACCAAAGGGCGGCTTTCCACACTATGGAATCGTTAGGAGTGACTTCCTCATGATTGCAGGTTCAGTGCCAGGTGCGATTAAGAGAATCATCAGAGTCAGACCAGCAATCAGACCACCAGCTAAGAAGCCACCTGTTGAGAGGCCACAGATTACATACGTTAGTAGAGAATCAAAGCAGTGAGGTGAGTTAGATGAAGGTTAAGGTATTTTCACTCAACGGCGAGCCAATTGAGGAGATTGAGTTGCCCAAGGTATTTGAAACCCCCTTCAGACCAGATTTGATTAGAAGAGCTGTCATCGCTTCATGGACACACAGAATTCAGCCCCAGGGTAGAGACCCAATGGCCGGTAAGAGAAGGGTCACAGAGAACATTGGTAAGGGTCATGGAATGGCAAGAGTTGAAAGAATAAAGACCGCTCCAAGGTTTGCTGCATTCGTCCCATTTGCAAGGGGAGGTAGAAGGGCTCATCCGCCAAAGGTCGAGAAGATAATCTGGGAGGATATCAACAGGAAAGAGAAGAAGCTCGCTCTCATGAGTGCAATTGCAGCAACAGCCAACTATGATTTGGTTAGAGCGAGAGGGCACATAATTGACAACGTTCCGCAAATTCCGCTCATCGTTGAGGATGAGCTCGAGAAAATAGGTAAGACAAGGGAGACAAGGGAGATATTTAAGAAACTCGGCATTTGGGACGATATTGAGAGAGCTAAGAAGAACACAAAGGTTAGAGCTGGAAAAGGTAAGATGAGAGGAAGGAGATACAAGAAGGCTAAAGGTCCACTCATCGTCGTTGCAAAGAATGAGGGAATACTCTTAGGTGCAAGGAACCACCCAGGTGTTGATGTTGTATTAGTAGACAACCTTGGAGTTGAGATGCTTGCTCCAGGTACACACCCAGGAAGATTGACAATCTGGACAAAGGGTGCAATTGAGAGATTGAGGGAGATTTACGGGTGATGGAAGATGGATCCGTACAAGGTTATTATCAGACCTGTTGTTACAGAAAAGGCAGTTTCATTGATTGAGAAAGAAAACAAGCTCACATTCATCGTTGACAGAAGGGCTACAAAACAAGACATCAAAAGAGCAGTAGAGGAGATCTACAATGTTAAAGTTGAAAAAGTGAATACACTTATTACAATGAAGGGCGAGAAGAAGGCATATGTTAAGCTCAAGCCTGAATACAGTGCAAGTGAAATTGCTGCCAGGATAGGATTGTTCTGAGGTGGGTGAGAATGGGTAAGAGTTTGATTCAACAGAGGAGAGGTAAAGGAAGTCCAACCTTTAGGGCTCCGTCTCACAGGTATAGGGGAGCTGTGAGGTATATACCCCTTAACCTGACAAAGGAAAAGACAATCGTTGGTAAGGTAGTTGAAATCCTCCACGATCCTGGAAGAACCGCACCAGTTGCAAGGGTTAAGTTTGAAAACGGTCTTGAAAAGCTCATCATAGCCCCAGAGGGACTCTTGGTTGGAGATGAGATAGCAATTGGACCAAACGCACCAATCAAGATAGGCAACACACTTCCGCTTGCAATGATTCCTGAGGGAACCTACATCTATGACATTGAAGCAGTTCCAGGTGATGGAGGAAAGTTTGTAAGAGCCGGCGGTAGCTATGCATTAGTTGTCAGCAGAGAAAAAGACAAGGTCATTGTTCAACTGCCAAGCGGTGAGCTTAAAGCATTCAACCCAATGTGCAGGGCAACAATTGGTGTTGTCGCTGGTGGTGGAAGATTAGAGAAGCCATTAGTTAAGGCGGGTAAGGCATACTATGTCATGAAAGCAAGGAACAGGTTCTGGCCGAAGCCAAGAGGTGTCAAGATGAACGCTGTGAACCACCCACACGGTGGTAAAGAGCACCACATCGGTAGACCAAGCACCGTCTCTCGTAGAGCCCCACCCGGAAGAAAGGTTGGCCATATTGCTGCGAGAAGAACGGGTAGGAGGAAGTGAGGTGATTTGAATGGCAAGAAAAGAGTTTAGATATCGCGGTTACACCCTTGAAGAGCTCTTAAACATGCCTCTTGATAAGGTAGCTGAGCTTTTCCCTGCAAGACAGAGGAGAAGCTTGAAGAGAGGTTTTAGTCCAGAGCAGAAGAAGCTCTTGAGGAAGATTAGGCTGGCTAAGAAGGGCAAATACAAGAAGCCCATCAGAACACACTGCAGGGACATGGTAATCCTCCCAGAGATGGTTGGTATAACAATCTACGTTCACAATGGAAAAGAGTTTGTGCCCGTTGAAATAAAGCCAGAGATGATAGGACACTACTTGGGTGAGTTTGCATTAACAAGAAAGAGAGTCCAGCACGGTTCACCTGGTGTTGGTGCAACAAGATCATCAATGTTCGTTGCAATCAAGTGAGGTGGTATGAATGTCCAGAGGAAGATTTGGCTACTCTTTCCAAAATTTTGATCCAGAAAGGATGGCGAGAGCAAGTGGAAGGGACTTAAGAATATCACCAAAGTTTTCCGTCGAGATATGCAGAGAGATTAGGGGAATGATGCTTAACGATGCAATAAAATTCCTTGATGATGTAATTGCAATGAAGAGACCAGTTCCATTGAGAAGATTCAATGACTCACAGGGGCACAAGAGAGGGAAGGGCTTTGGTCCAGGTAGGTATCCAGTCAAGGTTGCAAAGGCAATAAAGAAGATTCTCCTGAATGCAAAGAACAACGCAGAGCAGAAGGGACTTGATCCAGATAAGCTTAAGATCATCCATGCAGCAGCCCACAGGGGCCCAGTGCTCAGGGGGTACATCCCAAGGGCTTTCGGAAGAGCCACCCCCTTCAACGAGGAGACAACGCACATTGAGATAGTTGTTGAAGAGGTAAGGAGGTGAGCTCATGGCTATTGAGAGATACTTCATTAGAGAAGCAGTTAAAGAAATGCTCATCGATGAATATCTGGAAAAGGAATTAAGGAGAGCAGGTTACGGTGGACTGGACATTAAGAAAACACCTCTTGGAACAAAAGTTATAATCTTTGCAGCAAATCCTGGTTATGTTATAGGTAGAGGTGGGAGAAGAATCAGGGAGCTCACAAGGATTCTTGAGAGGCAGTTTGGATTGGAAAATCCACAGATTGAAGTTGAGGAAATCAAGAACCCCTATCTAAACGCAAAGGTTCAAGCCGTTAGGCTTGCCCAAGCTTTAGAGAGGGGCGTTCACTTCAGAAGGGCAGCTTATGCGGCAATTAGGGCAATTATGAGGAATGGTGCAAGAGGCGTCGAGATTCGCCTAAGCGGGAAGCTTACAGGTGAGAGAGCAAAGAGCATTAGATTTTACCAGGGCTACCTTGCAAAAGTCGGAAACCCTGCAGAGACACTCGTTAGCAAGGGATATGCACAGGCTTTGCTTAAGCTTGGTGTTATTGGTGTTAAAGTTGCAATAATGCCGCCAGAGGCAAGGCTTCCAGATGAAATTGAGATTATTGAGAAGCCACTTGAAGAAGAGGTGAGCGAAGGATGAAGCCCAGTGAAATTAGGGAGATGAGCTTGGAGGAGATTGAGCAGAAAATCAGAGAACTTAGGCTTGAGCTTGCTAAGGAAAGGGGAATGCTCACGATGGGAACGTCTTTGGAGAATCCAATGGTTATTAGGAATCTTAGACGGGATATAGCCCGTTTGTTAACAATTAAAAGGGAGAAGTTGAGAGAAAGAAGGTGATGTTTGGTGCCAAGGATAGTAAACCCTCTGGATGAGATGTTATTTAAAGAGGTATTGAAGGAGCAGCAGAGGATTAAGGTCTATATTGAACGTGCAAGGTATGGAAAGCTGAAGACAATAATTGAAGGTATAGACGAGAAGGAATTTGACCTTGAGGAGATAGCAAAAAAACTGAAGGCGAAGCTGGCATGCGGAGGAACAGTAAAGAAAGGAAGGATCGAGCTTCAAGGGGATCACAGAGAAAAGGTCAAGCAATTGTTGGCAGAGTATGGATTTTCAGAGGACTTAATAGAAATCGAGTGAACAAGAAAAAATTAATATGGCACGAGCTAATAGGGCTGAAAGTGAAAATCAAGAAAAGCTCTCATCCAGAGCTGGTTGGCATTGAGGGTTATGTAATAGACGAGACCAGAAATACGCTTACAATCGTCGGGGAAAAGGTTTGGATAATCCCCAAGAACGTTGCTGAATTTGAGTTTGAAGTTGGCGATAAGAAAATCGTGATCGATGGAAAGGATCTGATTGGAAGACCCGAGATGAGATTGAAGAAGAGGTGGAAAAAATGAGAGACATTGGGTTGAGAATTCAACCTCCCGCTGAAAAATGTGATGATCCAAAGTGCCCCTGGCATGGGCACTTAAAAATCCACGGTAGGGTATTTGAAGGAATAGTTGTCAGTGACAAGCCAAGGAGAACCGTTACAGTTGAAAGGCAGTACTACCACTACCTTAGGAAGTATGAGAGATATGAGCTCAGAAGGAGCAAAATACATGCACACAATCCGCCATGCATCAATGCCAGAGCCGGTGATAGAGTGTTGATTGCTGAGACAAGGCCGTTAAGCAAGACAAAGCACTTTGTCGTTGTTGCAGTTTTGCAGAAAGCTGGTAAGAGGTGATTGTGATGGCAAAGAGAGGAAAGAAAGGTGCTGGTGCAACCAGAGGTGTTTCCCCTGTAAGGCCTACAAGGGCTTTACCCGTTGGTGCTTACCTTAAAGTTGCTGACAACAGCGGTGCAAAGGTAATCCAGATCATTGGCGTTGTTGAATATCACGGCGTTAGAAGAAGGTTAGCAAGTGCGGGCGTTGGCGATATGGTAGTTGCGACGGTTAAAAAGGGAAGACCAGACATGAGGCACCAAGTCGTTAGGGCGGTCATTGTTAGACAGAGAAAAGAATACAGAAGATTGGATGGTATGAGGGTTAAGTTTGAGGACAATGCAGCTGTTATCACAACAGAAGATGGTGTTCCAAGAGGAACTGAAATCAGAGGACCAATCGCAAGAGAAGCAGCTGAGAAGTGGGTTAGATTGGGTGGTATTGCGAGCATAGTATTGTGAGGTGAGAGAGATGAGACTTAAGAGTAAGCAACCAAGAAAGCAGAGGAAGTTTTTATATAACGCTCCTCTCCACTTAAGGCACAAAATAATGAGTGCCACACTATCACCAGAGCTCAGGGAGAAATACGGCGTAAGGAACCTGCCAATAAGGACTGGTGATAAGGTTAGAATTATGCGCGGAGATTACAAGGGTATTGAGGGTAAAGTTGTTGAAGTTGACTTAAGGAGATACAGGATTTACGTTGAGGGAGTTACACTTAAGAAGGTCAATGGAACTGAAGTGTTCTACCCAATACATCCCTCAAACGTTATGATTGTTGAGCTTAACCTTGACGATGAGAGAAGGAAGAAGATAATTGAGAGGAGGGCTTGAATATGGCAAGAAAAGGTGCTAAGAGGCATTTAAAGAGGCTTGCAGCTCCAACTCAGTGGTATATTGAGAGAAAAGCCTATAAGTGGGCTGTGAGACCAAGGCCAGGACCGCACAACATGAGAACATCAATTCCACTCCTTTACATCGTTAGAGATTACCTTGGCTATGCAAAGACGGCAAGAGAGGCAAGAAAGATACTCAACGAAGGCAAAATCCTTGTAGATGGGAAGGCAAGGAAGGATTACAAGTTTCCAGTTGGAATTATGGATGTTGTTTCAATCCCAGAGACTGGTGAGCATTACAGGGTTCTACCAAACAGAATTGGCAAGCTCATCCTTCATCCAATAAGCGAGGAAGAGGCTAAGATAAAACCGCTTAGAATTACCAGGAAGGTCATGGTCAAGGGAGGAAACCTTCAGATTGGCTTCCATGATGGGACTAACTATCTCGTAAAGCTCAGCTCACTCACCGATGAAGTCAAAGACCGCTTCAAGACATCATACACAGTCTTCATGAAGATGCCGGAGAGAGAAATCGTTGAGATACTTCCGTTTGAAATCGGTGCATACGTCTTCGTCACACAGGGTAAGAACGTTGCAAGAATTGGTAAGATAGTTGAGGTCAGACACTTCCCAGCGGGCTGGCCAGATGTCGTTACAATTGAAGATCAAGAAGGTGAGCTCTTCGATACGCTCAAAGAGTATGCCTTCGTTATTGGAAAGGACAAGCCAGGGATTTCACTGCCATGAGGTGAATTGGAATGATAGCAAATAGGGAGCAGATTTTAGCTGATTGGGAAGCTCACCCAATGAGGAGGCCGAGGATAGCTAAGGTCACAATCAACATTGGTGTTGGCGAGAGCGGAGAGAGACTAACCAAAGCAGAGTCAATGCTCCAGCAACTTGTTGGGCAGAAGCCAATTAGGAGAAGGGCAAAGAAAACAAACAGGGATTTCGGAATTAGAAGAGGAGAGCCAATAGCTGTAAAAGTTACACTCAGAGGAAAAAAAGCCTATGAAATGCTCAGAAGACTTTTGGCGGCAGTTGACAATAAGCTCAAGGCATCAAGTTTTGATGAACACGGAAACGTCTGCTTTGGAATTGATGAGCACATCAACATTCCTGGAGTTGAATACGACCCAGAGATCGGTATCTTCGGTATGGATGTGTGTGTCACCCTTGAAAGACCAGGATTTAGAGTTGCAAGAAGGAGGAGAAAGAGAACAAAGATACCCACAAGACACAAACTGACAAAAGAAGAAGGTATGGTTTTCATGCAAGAGGAGTTTGGCGTTGAGATTGTGGAGGGATGATTAATGGCGAAGGCAGACTACAACAGGAGAAAACCGAGAAGGTTTGGTAAGGGTGCGAGAAGGTGCATTCGTTGCGGACAGTATGGGCCGATCATCAGAATCCACGGGCTTATGTTGTGCAGGCACTGCTTTAGAGAGATGGCTCCAAAGTTAGGATTTAGGAAATACGAGTGAGGTGAGAGAAAATGACTTTGCTTGATCCGCTGGCAAATGCCCTATCTCATATCACAAACAGTGAGAAGGTTGGGAAGAAGGAGGTTTATATAAAGCCAGCCTCAAAGCTCATTGGGGAAGTTTTGAGGGTTATGCAGGAAAATGGTTACATTGGCGAATTCGAGTTCATCGACGACGGAAGGGCTGGAATTTACAGAGTTCAGCTCATAGGCAAGATAAACAAGGCTGGCGCAATAAAACCAAGATTTCCCGTCAAAGCCAGAGACTATGAGTACTGGGAGAAGAGATTCCTCCCGGCATTCGAGTTTGGAATACTGATAGTCTCAACATCCCAGGGTGTAATGACTCACAAAGAGGCAAGAGATAAGGGGATTGGTGGAAGGCTGATAGCCTACGTCTACTGAGGTGAGAGAGATGCCAATTGACGCATGGGTAAGGGAAGAAGTTGAAATTCCAGAGGGAGTTGAGGTCACTGTTGAGAATAACCTTGTTAAAGTAAAGGGTCCAAAGGGAGAGCTTGAGAGAGAGCTGAAGTATCCGGGAGTCAGGATATTCACGGAGGACGGTAAGGTTGTGATTTACAAGGACTTTCCAAGGAGGAAGGACATAGCAATTGCAAGAACATTCAAGGCACACATAAACAACATGATTAAGGGTGTAACAGAGGGCTTCACATACAAGCTTAAGGTTGTTTACAGCCACTTCCCGATTACCGTTAAGGTTCAGGGAGATAAAGTTGTCATCGAGAACTTCCTTGGTGAAAAAGCTCCAAGAATAGCTCAAATACTGCCGGGAGTCAAAGTCAAAGTCCAGGGACAGGAAATCATCGTTGAAGGGATCGATAAAGAAAAAGTGGGACAAACTGCCGCAAATATTGAGCAGGCAACGAGGATTACAAAGTGGGATAGAAGAGTGTTCCAAGATGGAATTTACATTGTTGAGAAGGCTGGCAAGCCTATAAAATTCTGAGGTGTGAGAAATGAATGAGAAAGCGAGACTCTTAAGAATTAGGGCAAAGCTCAAGAGGAAAAAGCCCAAGTTCCTCAGGCAGGAATGGTGGCGCTTTCCAAAGTTCAAGAATGATCCAAAGTGGAGAAGGCCAAAGGGAATTGACAGCAAGATGAGACTCAAGAAAAAGGGCAAGCCAAGGTCACCAAGCATTGGATGGAGCTCACCCAAACTTGTTAGAGGATTACATCCAAGTGGGTATGAGGAAGTGTTAGTTCACAACGTCAAGGAGCTTGAAGCCCTTGACCCGGCAAGACAGGCAGCAAGGATTGCAAGAACCGTTGGAAAGAAGAAGAGGATTATGATAGTTGAGAGAGCCAGAGAGCTGGGTATTAAGGTGCTCAATGGGTGATAATCATGAGAATGCAGAGAAGAATTGCTGCTGAGATTTTGAAATGTGGTGAGAACAGAATTTGGATTGACCCTGAGAGAATTGAGGATGTCAAATCCGCAATTACAAGGGAAGATATTAAGCGTTTGATAAAAGAGGGGGTCATTAAGAAAAAACCAGTCAAGGGACAGAGCACTTACAGAGCTAAAATAAGGCACGAGCAGAGAAAGAAAGGAAGACACAGGGGGCCAGGAAGCAGAAAGGGTAAGAAGACAGCGAGAATGGGCAAGAAGGAGAGATGGATTATGACCATCAGGGCATTGAGAAAAGAACTTAGAAAGCTCAAGGCAGAGAAGAAGATAGATGTTCACACCTACAGGAGATTGTACATAAGAGCAAAAGGTGGACAGTTCAAGAACAAGCACCAGCTCTACCTGTTCCTTGAGGAGAAGGGAATATTGAAGAGGTGATATAAATGGCACACGGACCAAGATATAGGGTTCCATTCAGGAGAAGGAGAGAAGGTAAGACTAACTATCACAAGCGCTTAGCCCTACTCAAGTCGGGCAAGCCAAGGTTAGTTGTTAGAAAAACATTAAACCATCACATTGCCCAAATCATCGTTTACGATCCAAAAGGTGACAGAACTTTGGTTTCAGCTCATACAAGGGAATTGATGAGGGACTTTGGCTGGAAGGGGCATGGAGGAAACACACCAAGTGCTTATCTGCTTGGTCTGCTTATCGGTTACAAGGCGTTGCAGAAAGGAATAAGCGAAGCCATCCTTGATATAGGCTTACACCCACCAACAAGAGGTTCGAGCATCTTTGCAGTCCTTAAAGGTGCAGTTGACGCTGGTTTAAACGTTCCGCACAGCGAGGAAATTTACCCAGAGGATTATAGGATCAGGGGAGAACACATAGCCGAATACGCTAAGATGCTCAAAGAGGAAGATGAAGAGAGGTATAGGAGACAGTTTGGCGGTTATCTCCTTAAGGGTCTCGAACCTGAAAAGCTCCCAGAGCACTTTGATGAGGTCAAAGCGAGAATAATTGAAAAGTTTGAGGAGGCGAGAGAATGAGCCAAGACTGGAGGGAATACGCTCAAAGGGTATTGGAGGAGTGGCAGCCCAGGACTAAGTTGGGCATGCTTGTTAAAGAAGGACAGATTACCGACATTCATGAAGTATTCAGAAAAGGGTACCAGATTAAGGAGCCAGAGATTGTTGACGTTTTACTGCCGGAGGTTAACGCAAGGGAAAACCAGCAAGTTCTTGACATTGCCCTGACAGTTAGAATGACTGACAGCGGTAGAAGGGTAAGATTCAGGGTCTTGGCAGCAGTTGGTAACAGAGATGGCTATGTCGGATTGGGCATTGGTCACGGAAAGGAAGTGGGAATTGCAATTAGAAAAGCGATAAACTACGCCAAGATGAACATCATTGAAATTAAGAGGGGCTGTGGTTCATGGGAGTGCAGATGCAGGAGACCGCACTCAGTTCCATTCACCGTTGAGGGGAAAGAGGGAAGCGTTAGGGTTAAGCTCATGCCTGGACCAAGAGGTCTTGGTCTCGTTATAGGCGATGTGGGCAAGAAGATACTAACATTGGCGGGAGTTAAAGACGTCTGGAGCCAGAGCTTTGGTGAAACAAGAACAACAGTTAACTTCGCAAAGGCAGTGTTCGATGCACTCTACAACACTAACAGGGTTGCCATTAAACCAGAAATGATTGAGAAGTACGGTATAGTCGTTGGTAGAGAGATGCCCCAGAGCTTTGAACTGTGAGGTGAGCAAAGATGGCAAAAATAGCAATAATTAGGGTTAGAGGAAGGGTTGGAGTTAAGAGACCAGTGAAGGATACACTTGCAATGCTCAGACTTCACAAGGTTAATCATCTCGTTATAGTTGATGACACGCCAAGCTACAAGGGAATGATTCAGAAGGCAAAGGACTACATTACATGGGGTGAAATTAACGCAGAAACACTTGCAAAGCTCATAAGGAAGAGGGGCAGATTAATCGGGAACAAGAGGGTTACAGATGAGTACGTTCAGGAGAAGCTCGGAATGACAATTGAAGAATTCGCAGAAAAAGTCATTAACGGAGAAATGAAGCTCAGCGACTTGCCAAATCTTAAGCCAGTCTTTAGACTCCATCCACCAAGGGGGGGCTTCAAGGGAAGCAAGAAGAGGACATTCAAAGAGGGAGGAGCTTTGGGCTACAGAGGCGAGAAGATTAATGAGCTTATAGAAAGAATGCTGTGAGGTGCTTGTGATGATTAGGAGAAGGAAGAAAGTGAGAAAGCTTCGTGGTTCCCACACTCATGGCTGGGGATGCAAGAAAAAGCACAGGGGCGGAGGTCACAAAGGCGGTAGAGGAATGGCAGGAACTGGGAAGAGAAAGAAGACAAAGTGGACTTGGGTTATTAAGTACATGCCTGATCATCTCGGTAAGAGAGGATTCAGCAGACCAAAAGCTGTCCAAAGAGAAATTGTTGCTGTTAACTTGAAGTTCATTGATGAGCACTTGGACGAGCTCATGCAGATGGGAGTTGCATATGAAGAGAATGGAAAGATCATCGTTGACACAACCCAGTTCGCCGACAAAGTCTTAGGTACTGGAAAGCTCACAAAGCCTTTGGTCATTAAAGCTTATGCATTCTCCCCCAAGGCTCAGGAAAAGATTAGAGAAGCAGGGGGAGAGGCTGTCCTTGCTTGATCTTTTTATTTTAACTTTTGGCAGGTGTTAATCATGGGCGTAAGAGATGTAGTATATGCATTAGAAAGATGGTTTCCAGAAATCGAAAGACCAAAACGACATGTCCCCTTGAAAGAAAAGTTTGCTTGGACGGGTATTGTATTGTTGTTATACTTTATACTCTCAGAAATACCCCTATTTGGAATGCCTCCAACTGTTCAGGATTATTTTCAAACTTTGAGAGTTGTTCTTGCGGGTAGAAGTGGAAGCATTCTCACTCTGGGTATCGGACCTATAGTCACAGCCGGAATTATCATGCAGCTTTTAGTCGGTTCTGAAATTATTAAGCTTGATTTATCTGATCATGAGGATAGAAGGTTCTATCAGGCACTGCAGAGGGTATTCGCAGTGTTCATGTGCTTCTTTGAGGCAGCCATCTATGTATTTGCCGGTGCCTTTGGGAATCCAGCATTAAGCATTAAAATACTCCTGATGCTGCAACTGGCTATGGGTGGAATACTGCTCATCATAATGGATGAACTTGTGAGCAAATGGGGAATTGGGAGTGGTATAAGCCTTTTCATTGCGGCTGGTGTTTCCCAGACAATAATTACAAGAGCGTTCAACCCACTAACCACAACTCAAGTGATTGATCCCCTCACTGGAAAACCTGCTATAATTGGTGCGATTCCTGCGTTTATCCAGCATTTAATCAACGGTGATTTGACAGGTGGATTTTATAGAGGTAACCTGCCAGACATGAGCAATGTGCTTGCAACATTTGTTGTCTTCCTCATAGTGGTTTACTTAGAAAGCATGCGTGTTGAAATTCCACTCAGCTACGGAAGAGTCACGGTTAGGGGAAGATATCCAATCAGGTTCATGTACGTTTCAAACATTCCAATTATCCTGACTTTTGCACTTTATGCAAATATCCAGCTCTGGGCGAGATTACTGCAAAGAATCGGATATCCAATTTTGGGGCAGTTTGACCCAGAAACAGGTGCAGCGATTTCGGGATTTGTCAGGTATACAATTCCTCCAAGGGACATTTTCCACGTTACGGCTGATCCAGGAAGGGCTCTAATCTATGCTCTCATGACAATCACTTGGTCACTGATATTTGGATTTCTCTGGGTTGAGCTAACTGGATTGGATGCAAAAAGTATAGCAAGACAACTTCAAAGAGCAGGGCTTCAGATCCCCGGATTCAGGAGAGATCCAAGAATACTGGAGAGGGTCCTCCAGAGGTACATTCCATACGTAACCTTCTGGGGTTCATTTACATTGGCAGTGGTTGCAATACTGGCAGATTTCCTTGGAGCATTAGGAACTGGAACTGGAATACTGCTGACTGTTGGTATACTCTACAGGTTCTATGAAGAGATAGCCAGAGAGCAAGTAAGCGAAATGTTCCCAATGTTGCGCAGGTTCTTTGGTTGACATTTCTTTTTCCAAAAAATCTTTAAACCCCCACTTCTTTTATCCCTTTGACAGCAAATTTCATTGAGCTTAATCTCAGATTCATTAGGGTGGTATCGATGCCATTTGTGGTCATGATAACTGGTATTCCTGGGGTAGGTAAGAGTACTATAACAAGATTAGCTTTAAGAAGAACCCGGGCTAAATTCAGGCTCATCAACTTTGGAGACTTAATGTTTGAGGAAGCTGTAAAGTTGGGCTGGGTTAGGCACAGGGATGAGATGAGAAAACTGGATCTGCCAAAGCAGAGAATCCTTCAGCAGAAAGTAGCAGAAAAAATTGCAGAGATAGCAAAAAAAGAACCCGTCTTGTTAGATACTCATGCAACGATCAGAACCCCTCTCGGCTATCTGCTTGGATTTCCTCGAAAAGTTATTGAGACAATAAACCCCACTTTCATTGTAATAATAGAAGCCACTCCAAGCGAGATCCTCGGAAGAAGATTGAGGGATCTCAAAAGAGATAGAGATGTTGAAACTGAAGAACAAATCCAGAGACATCAAGATTTAAATAGGGCTGCTGCGATAAGCTATGCAATGCATTCCAATGCACTTATAAAGATAATTGAAAACCATGAAGATAAGGGTCTTGAAGAGGCGGTTAATGAGTTAGTAAAAATACTTGATTTGGCGGTGGAGGAATATGCTTGAGCCTATATATGCTGTACTGGATAAGGTATTTGGACCGTTGCTGGTCTCAACTCATCCATTATGGGTAGTGACAATTTCAGGAATACTCTTGGGTGCATTCTTTACATTAGTAAATTATTTCTTAGTTGACCAAGAGAAGATGAAGAGACTTCAGAAACTCAGCAAAGAGTTCCAAAAGGAATGGAATGAAGCAAAGAAGTCGGGAGATGAAAAGAAACTTAGAAAACTTCAACAGAAACAGATGGAGCTTTTAAAGCTCCAGAATGAGGTTATGAAGGATACGTTCTTTAAGCCAATGCTCGTGACAATGCCAATATTCTGGATATTCTTTGGATGGATGAGGAGATGGTACACCGAAGTTGTTGTCGTAAAATTGCCATTCAACTTTTTCCTGGCTGACTTTTTCCACAAGTCATCGGCTCTCCATGCAAATGAGCTCGGTTACATTGGATGGTACATCCTGACTTCGATGGTAGTAGGACAGGTTTTAAGAAAGCTGCTTGATATGGCTTAGTTAAGTTTAAAAATGCTGAACAAAAATGCTAAGCGAGGTGGAGAAAATGAAACCAATGTATAGATCAAGGTCATGGAGGAGGAAATACGTTAGAACCCCTGGAGGAAGGACTGTCATACACTTTGAGAGAAGGAAGCCAAAGATAGCCCACTGTGCAATGTGTGGAAGACCACTTAACGGCATTCCAAGAGGAAGACCAAGTGAACTGAGGAAGTTGCCAAAGACCAAGAAGAGACCAGAGAGACCGATGCCACACCTCTGTCCAAGCTGCATGCGTAAGGTTATGAAGGCTCAGGTTAGAGCTCAAATTTCCTGATTTTTTAAAACTTTTATAAGTGGTTGAAATGCCAAAAGGCTGCTTAGTGATAACAGTAAGCGGTTTAGCTGGTTCAGGCACAACGACGCTCTGCAGGAACATCGCCAGGCACTACGGATTTAAGCACATATATGCCGGCTTAATTTTCAGGCAGATGGCAAGGGAAATGGGCATGACTCTGCAAGAGTTTCAAAAATACGCTGAGCTCCACCCAGAAATCGACAGAGAAGTAGATCGGAGGCAAGTTGAGGCTGCAAAAGAGTGCAACGTCGTGATTGAGGGTCGTTTAGCCGGTTGGATGGTTAGGAATGCTGACCTTAAAATATGGCTTGATGCCCCAATTAAAGTTAGAGCTGAAAGGGTTGCGAGGAGAGAGGGCATTAGTGTTGAGGAGGCATTCATGCAGATTGCCGAGAGGGAAAAGCAAAATAGGAAAAGATATTTAAACCTTTATGGTATTGACATCAACGACCTTTCGATTTATGATTTGGTCATAGACACTTCGAAATGGTCGCCCGATGGGGTCTTCGCTATTGTGAAGGCCGCCATCGACCACCTGTACCCCGATGGCGACACGGGGTTTAGAAAGAAAAAATGAGGAGGTGGGATGAATGCCAGCAATTGATATAGGGAGAATAGCTGTTGTTATTGCCGGAAGAAGAGCTGGACAAAAGGTTGTTGTGGTTGATATAATTGACAAGAACTTTGTCCTCGTTACTGGAGCAGGCCTGAATAAGGTTAAGAGAAGAAGGATGAACATAAAGCACATTGAGCCGCTTCCGGAGAAGATCAACATCCAAAGAGGAGCAAGCGACGAGGAAGTTAAGGCTGCTTTGGAGCAGGCTGGAATCAGCTTGGCTTGAAACTAAGCCAAGCTTTTTGACTTCTCTTTTCTAATTCTTACTTGGGTGAGATTTATGAAAAATGCACTTGTTACTGGAGCTTCCGGTGGAATTGGAAAGTTAATTGTAAAAAGATTGATTGAGCAGGATTATTTTGTTATTGGAGTTGGCAGGAATGAAAAAGCCCTGAGAAAGCTTAGCTCACTCGAAAATTTTGACTACATTATTATGGATTTAAGTGAAAAAGGAGCGGCAAAAAGGATTAGAAAGGCGCTGGAACAAAGGAGTATTGGAAGGCTTGATCTTCTCATTAACAACGCGGGCTTTGCTGTAGCTAAACCCCTTCTTGAGCAAGATGAAGATGAGCTTGAGAGGCTTTTCAAAGTAAATGTAATAGCCCCAATTGCGCTTACGAAGGAGTTTCTGGACATGATTCCCAGAGGTGGGAAAGTAGTTTTTATAATTAGTGGTGCTGCTTTTATAAATTCTGTGGATTTACCGGCTTATGGTGCATCAAAGGCAGCCCTCCACTATCTTGCAATAAATCTTGAAAAAGAGCTTAAAAATAGGGGTATTAGTGTCATCCGGATTTACCCAAAACAAGTTGCTACCCCTTTCTGGAAGAGAGTACCAAAGGGAGCAATCCCAGCAGAAAAAGTTGCTGATGCCATTATTGAAGCAATTCACAAAAACAAAAGTGAAGTTTTTGTTCCCTTTTACATCAGGATTGCGAAGTACTTCCCGAGATGGCCAGCATTTGATTATAAGTTCAAATTCTGAGGGCAGATTTATAAAGCAAAATTCTGAGATTCTTACATGGCAATCATTGGGTGATGCTCATGGCGAGAGATGAAGTTAGGAGAATCCTTCCTACAGACATCAAGAGGGAAGTGTTAATCAAAGATGAAAAAGCTGAAACTAACCCAAAATGGGGCTTTCCTCCAGAAAAAAGACCAATAGAAATGCACATGCAGTTTGGCATAATCAACTTAGACAAGCCTCCAGGACCGACAAGTCACGAGGTTGTTGCGTGGATTAAAAAGCTCTTTAACTTAAAGAAAGCGGGTCATGGGGGAACACTTGATCCAAAGGTCAGCGGTGTTTTACCGGTTGCCCTTGAGAAAGCAACCCGTGTGGTTCAGGCTCTTCTACCTGCGGGAAAGGAGTATATAGCCTTAATGCATCTCCATGGAGAGGTTCCAGAGGATAAAATCCACAAAGTCATGAAGGAGTTTGAGGGGGAGATCATTCAGAGACCTCCTCTAAGAAGTGCCGTTAAGAGAAGATTGAGAACGAGAAAGGTTTACTACATTGAAATTTTGGAGATTGACGGCAAGGATGTGCTCTTCAGAGTCGGCGTTGAAGCTGGAACTTACATACGTTCACTTATTCACCACATTGGGCTGGCTTTGGGTGTTGGTGCTCACATGGCCGAGTTGAGAAGAACGAGGAGCGGGCCATTTAAGGAGGATGAAACATTAGTGACTTTGCATGACCTTGTAGATTACTATCACTTCTGGAAGGAGGATGGAATAGAGGAGTACTTCAGGAAAGCAATCCAGCCAATGGAGAAAGCTGTGGAACATCTGCCGAAGGTATGGATAAGAGATTCTGCAGTTGCCGCTGTGACTTATGGAGCTGATTTGGCAGTTCCTGGGATTGTTAAGCTTCACGCTGGCATAAAGAGAGGAGATTTGGTTGCTGTAATGACCCTCAAGGATGAACTTGTTGCGTTAGGAAAAGCTATGATGACAAGCCAAGAGATGCTCAACAAGAGCAAGGGAATAGCTGTAGATGTTGAAAAGGTCTTCATGCCAAGGGATTGGTATCCAAAGATGTGGTGATTGTGGACTTTTCATAAACTTTTTTTCCACTGTTGCGCTCATTTAGGTATGGCTTTACCCCCTTCTTAATATAGTATATAGTTCAAATAGGCTTAGTGAAACTATTGGTTGGGTATCCTAATTCTACAAAAAAGCGGAAATAATTACATTTGGTAAAAGGAAAGGTTATAAGAAGGTTGATTGAATATTAATTTCAGTGGCACTATGGAGATGTGGTAGTATGATGTCATGGGACAAACTAGGAGTCTATGCTGGTATGTTTATCGGCTTGTTGTACTTTCTTTTCCTTTTAGTGCATCGGAAAAGGATAAGTAGAGAAGGCTGGCTCTTAAATATCGAAATAGCGTTGTTTGTTTTATCAATAAGCATTGCAAATTACATGTCTCTTCGAGAATATACAGGGGCAACTGTCATTGGAGCTCTGTCATGGGCATGGTTAATCATAATAGCTTTGACCACGCTGTATGTAATTAAATCTGGGACATTGACAGGGAGATAAGAGCCATCTTTTTAAACCTTCTCAGTGAATCTTCAACCATGAGCCACTACTATTCCGAGAATCCCAATGTTCCACTAAAAACCAAGACAATTGAGGTATTTATTAGAGGACAGTATTTTAAGTTCATTACAGCGAGCGGAGTCTTCTCTTTTGGTAAATATGACGAAGGCACCCGGTTATTGGTTGAAAATGCTATTCTCGAAAAAGACTGGCGTGTTTTGGATTTAGGCTGTGGGTATGGTGCAATTGGCATTGTGATATCTAAATTCGTTGATTACGTTGTCATGACTGACATTAACAGGAGAGCGGTAAGTATAGCAAAGAAAAACTTAAAAATCAACAATGTGAAGAATGCCGAGGTTAGGTGGGGCAATCTTTATGAACCCATCAAAGGAGAAAAGTTTCACAGCATAATTACAAACCCTCCGGTGCATGCTGGCAAGGAAGTTTTGAGGGAAATAGTTATAAATGCTCCCAAGCATCTCTACGATGGAGGTCTGCTCCAGCTGGTGATAAGAACTAATCAGGGCGCAAAGTTTATTAAAGCCCTAATGGAGCAAACCTTTAATGATGTGAGAGAATTAGCTAAGGGGAGTGGTTATAGGGTATATGCCGGGATCGCCTAGCCTGGGATGGCGCGGGCCTTGAGAGCCCGTGGGCGTTTGCCCGCCGGGGTTCAAATCCCCGTCCCGGCGCCAAAATCCTCTTTGAAGGATTGAAGCTGGAGGTGTAGTTATAATGGCAGATTTCAGACACATCGTTCGTGTTGCGGGAGTCGATTTGGATGGGAATAAGCAACTTAGATGGGCGCTCACAGGAATAAAAGGGATAGGCATAAACTTTGCCACGATGGTGTGCAGAGTTGCTGGATTAGATCCATTTCAGAAGGCAGGTTATCTAACAGACGAGCAGGTTAAGCTTATTGAGAAAATCCTTGAAGATCCAGTTAAACATGGAATCCCACCCTGGGCAGTAAACAGACCAAAGGACTACGAGACTGGAAGGGACATGCACCTCATTGGTGCAAAGCTTGTCATGGCATGGCGTGAGGACATCAACAGGCTCAGGAGAATTAGGGCATACAGAGGCATTAGACACGAGCTTGGCTTGCCATTGAGAGGACAGAGAACGAGGTCAAACTTCAGAAGAGGAACAACAGTCGGTGTAAGGAGAAAGAAGAAGTGAGGTGATATAAATGGGAGACCCTAAGAGACAAAGGAAGAAGTACGAAACTCCCTCTCATCCATGGATTAAGGAAAGGCTTGACAGAGAAAGAGTTTTGATGAAGAAGTACGCTCTCAAAAACAAGAAAGAGCTTTGGAAGCACGAGACTCAGCTTAAGGAGTTCAGAAGAAGAGCAAGAAGACTTCTTGCGGCAAGAGGAAAGCAGGCAGAAATCGAGAGGCAGCAGCTCCTTCAGAGATTAGCAAGACTTGGGCTCCTTCCAGAAAATGCAGTATTGGATGACGTTCTCTCACTTACAATTGAAGACATCTTAGAGAGAAGACTTCAGACACTTGTTTATAAGAAGGGACTTGCAAGGACAATTAAACAGGCAAGACAGCTCATTGTTCACGGGCACATAGAGGTCAACGGGCAAATAATCAGGTCACCAAGCTACCTCGTTCTCAGAGAAGAGGAAGATGGTATAACCTATGCAAAGACCTCGCCTTTTGCTAAGGAGTCACACCCCGAGAGGGTTGTTATTGAGCAGGCTAAGCAGGCGGGTGAGGCTCAATGAGTGAGGAGGTAAATATTAAGAAGAAAGAGAAATGGGGAGTTGCTCACATTTACTCCTCATACAACAACACCATAATTCACATAACTGACCTCACAGGTGCAGAGACAATTTCAAGATGGAGCGGCGGTATGGTTGTTAAGGCAGACAGAGATGAGCCATCTCCGTATGCAGCAATGATCGCTGCCAAGAGGGCAGCTGAAGAGGCTTTGGAGAAGGGTATTGTTGGTGTTCACATTAAAGTTAGAGCCCCCGGGGGAAGTAAGAGCAAAACACCTGGACCTGGTGCTCAGGCAGCAATTAGAGCTTTAGCCAGGGCTGGTCTCAAGATCGGTCGCGTTGAGGACGTAACACCAATACCTCATGATGGTACAAGACCCAAGGGCGGTCGTAGGGGTAGAAGAGTTTAGCTTTCTTTACAACTTCTTTTTTGGTGAGAAAAAATGAAAATCAAAGTTCTTGAAAAAAGGGAAGATGCAATTCGCTTTATCTTAGAGGGCGTTGATGCAGCTTTCGCAAATGCACTGAGAAGGGTGATAATCGGAGAGGTTCCGACTTTTGCAGTTGATGAGGTTGAGTTCTATGAGAACGATTCAGCCCTTTTCGATGAGATTATAGCACACCGCTTGGCTATGATACCCCTTACCACTCCATATGACAGGTTTGAGCTCGATGCTCTTGAGCTTGATGAATATACTGTCACTTTAAGCTTAGAGGCTGAAGGACCGGGTATAGTGTACTCAGGTGATTTAAAGAGTGATGATCCTGATGTTAAACCTGTGACACCAAACATACCGATTGTAAAGCTGGCTGAAGGTCAAAAATTGACTCTAAATGCCTATGCCAAGCTTGGAAGAGGAAAAGATCATGCGAAGTGGCAGCCGGGCTTTGCTTATTACAAATACCTCACAGAGATTCATGTCAGCAAAGAAGTTCCAGAGTGGGAGAAAATAAAGAAGCTGGCAAAGAAAAGAAAACTACCTATCGAAGAAACCGAAGAGGAGCTGGTAATAAAGACAATCACTGCTTTCTATCTTCCAAGAGAATTTGAGCAGTACATTGGCACTCTGATTAAAGAAGAAATTGTGCCGGATACATTCGTGTTTACAGTAGAAAGCAACGGAGAACTGCCAGTTGAGGAAATAGTGAGCATAGCGCTCAAGATTTTAATGAGAAAGAGCGATAAATTTATAAACGAGCTTCATAAATTAGCCGAATAGCCGTAGTGCGGGGGTTGCCGAGCCTGGTCAAAGGCGCGGGATTCAGGGTCCCGTCCCGTAGGGGTTCCGGGGTTCAAATCCCCGCCCCCGCACCATAATGATCACCCCGTCCCTCGCTGCGAGAAGGAATTGAGGAGGAATGCTCATGAAGAGAACTGGTCCAACTGATATTAATTTGAGAAGGCTTATAAGGTATTTAAGGAAGAAGTCAAACGAGGAAGGAGTAAGGATATGGAAGGACATAGCTTGGCGTCTTGAAAGACCAAGAAGGCAGAGAGCTGAGGTGAACATCAGCAAAATTAACAGATACACAAAGGAAGGGGACGTTGTTATAGTCCCAGGAAGTGTTCTTGGTGCAGGAAACCTTGACCATAAGGTTGTTGTAGCCGCGTGGAAGTTCAGCGAAAAAGCTAAAGAAAAGATTATCAACGCTGGTGGAGAGGCAATAACAATTGAAGAACTAATCGAGAGAAATCCAAAAGGTAGTGGAGTAATCATAATGGAGTGATGAGCTATGAGAATTATTAACGCTGAAGGTCTCATATTGGGAAGACTTGCATCAAAAGTCGCCAAGATGCTCCTTGAGGGGGAAGAAGTCGTCATTGTCAATGCTGAAAAAGCTATAATCACTGGAAACAGAGAGGACATCTTTGCAAAGTATAAACAGAGAACTGAGCTTAGAACAAGGACAAACCCAAGAAGAGGTCCCTTCTATCCAAAGAGAAGTGACGAGATCGTTAGAAGAACAATTAGAGGGATGCTTCCATGGAAGACCGACAGAGGCAGGAAGGCTTTCAAGAGACTCAAAGTTTACGCCGGTGTTCCAAAGGAGTTTGAAGGAAGAGAGTTTGAGACAATAATGGAAGCACATATGTCAAGGCTTAAGACGCCCAAGTATGTGACGGTTGGGGAGGTTGCAAAGTATTTGGGTGGAAAGTTCTGAGGTGATAATAATGAGGATCATTCAAACGGCCGGAAAGAGAAAGACCGCAATTGCAAGGGCAACGATTAGAGAGGGTAAGGGCAGGATAAGGATCAACAACAAGCCCGTTGAGATTATTGAGCCTGAGATAGCAAGATTCACGATCCTTGAGCCGCTTATCCTAGCTGGTGAAGAAATCGTCAGCAAAGTTGATATTGATGTCAAAGTACAGGGCGGAGGATTCATGGGGCAGGCTGAGGCTGCAAGAGTTGCAATTGCAAGGGCTTTAGTAGAGTGGACAGGAGACATGAATCTCAAGGAGAAGTTTATGAAGTACGACAGAACAATGCTTGTCGGCGACAGCAGAAGAACTGAGCCACACAAGCCAAACAGGTCAACAAAAGGTCCAAGGGCAAAGAGGCAAAAGAGCTATCGTTGAATTGGTTTGCTTTCCTTTAAAACTTTAGTTTGGTTAAAACTTTAAAAGGTGATTTGGTTGATAGTTCCCGTGAGATGCTTTACATGTGGAAAGGTCATAGGTGATAAATACTACATCTTTAAAGAGCGTGTTGAGAAGGGCGAAGATCCTGAGAAAGTGCTTGATGACCTTGGATTGGAGAGATACTGCTGCAGGAGAATGCTCCTCACTCATGTTGAGTTGATTGATGACATAATGCAGTATAGGGTGTATTAAAAACCACATTTCTTTAGGTGGGGCCGTGGGGTAGCTTGGTCCATCCTCTCGGCCTGGGGCGCCGGAGACCCGGGTTCAAATCCCGGCGGCCCCACCAAAATTGGCATAGGTGGTAAACATGTTCAAGTACACGAGATTTGAAAAGGCGAGAATCATTGGAGCAAGAGCACTGCAGATAGCAATGGGAGCTCCCGTCTTGATCGACGTTCCAGAGGGCATAACCCCGTTAGATGCTGCAATATTGGAGTTTGAAAAGGGCATAATACCAATAACCGTTATAAGACCGAGCTGATGAAAGATGACGATAATAGAGAACGTTGTGGGTAGGGTTACAATCCTCAGAGGTGGCAAATATTCGATTGAAGTTGATGTTATAACCAGCTCTGGCTTTGGGAGATTTGCAGCTCCCGTTGACAAGAACCCTTCCCTATACATTGTTGAAGCCCACAGAGCTGTTAGCGAAGTAGATGAGATCATAGGACCTGAGCTAATTGGGTTTGATGCTCAAGAACAGGAGCTCATTGACAGTTATCTCTGGGAGATTGATGGGACGGACAATTTGAGCCATATAGGTGCCAACACTGCATTGGCTGTTTCAGTAGCTGTCGCAAAAGCTGCAGCTAACGTAAAGAAGATGCCTCTTTACAGCTACATCGGAGGAACATTTACAACGGAGCTTCCAGTGCCGCTCATCGGCTTTGCAAGTGATGATGCTTTTGAGTACTACGTTATGGTCAGAGATTTGATGGAGATAACAGATGTTGTTGATGCGATGGTCAAGATTGAAGAACACACAGAAAAAATAAGTGTTGAGGAACTCTCAAAGGCTTCAGAAGTCGCAAGTGATGAACTTGGATTGGATATTGCAATAGGAATTGTTCAAAAAAGACCTCTTGAGCTTGAAGAAGTTCTCAGGACGGTTGAGGACAACAACATAGCATATATAAAGCCGCTTGGAGAAGAGGAGCTTTTCCTTGAGCTCATTGCCAGCACACATGGAGTTTTTGTTGATGGTGAATACCTCTTTAAGGAGAAGGATATACTTGATAGGAGGTACTACAACGCGCTTTCAATAAAGCCTATAAACTTCGGCACACTTACCGACTTATACAACCTTGTGAATGATGCGAAATCCGAGAGGATTACGCCCATATTGGCTGAGGCAAAATTTGAATCGGCTGATGAGGCTTTGCCTCATATGGCTGTTGGGCTCAAATGCCCAGCTATAATGCTTTACAAAGATTCGCTCGTTAAAATAAACGAACTGATTAGGATAGCCGAAGATTTGGGTGAAAGAGGAAGGATAATAACATTTGAGGGGTGAAAGGAATGGATGAGTATTTGGTTCCACTCGACCAATATTTGGCGGCTGGAGTTCACATCGGAACACAGCAGAAAACTAAGGATATGAAGAAGTTCATATATAGGGTCAGGCAAGATGGTCTCTACGTTTTGGATGTTAGGAAGACGGATGAAAGGCTCCGCATTGCTGGTAAGTTCCTTGCAAAGTTTGAGCCAGACAAAATCTTAGCGGTCAGCGTTAGACTCTACGGTCAGAAGCCTGTTAAAAAGTTTGGCGAAGTTACAGGGGCAAGGGCAATTCCGGGGAGATTCCTTCCAGGGACAATGACAAATCCAGCAGTCAAAAACTTCTTTGAGCCAGATGTTCTGATTGTCACAGACCCAAGGGCTGACCACCAGGCACTCAAGGAAGCTGTTGAAGTTGGAATTCCCATCGTGGCATTAGTTGACACCGAGAACTTGCTCAGCTACGTTGACTTGGCAATTCCAACAAACAACAAAGGTAGAAAGGCTCTGGCATTGATTTACTGGATACTTGCAAGGGAGATTCTCTATAACCGCAAAGAAATCGAGAGCAGAGAGGACTTCAAGGTTCCGGTTGAGGACTTTGAGATGAGGATTGTTAGGACTTGAGCTTTCTTTTCTTCATTCTTAGCTTAATGATTTTAACCAAAATCCTATAAGCTCTTCTGCGTAACTTATTTTGGGTGGTAGTGATGATCAGGTATTCTGCTGTAGCGGGCAGCTTTTATCCTACTGGCGAAGAGCTGGTGATAATGCTTGAACGCTTTTTCAGTGACTTAGGAGAGCTTGGCAGTGAGAGAAAGATAACAGCGGGCGTTGCACCTCATGCTGGCTATGTTTTCTCTGGTTATACGGCTTCAAGAACATACAAAGCTATTTATGAAGATGGTCTTCCAGAGACATTCGTCATAATAGGGCCAAATCACACTGGCTTAGGCTCACCCGTTGCCGTATATCCAGAAGGAGAATGGATCACTCCGTTAGGAGGGGTTGAAGTTGATGCTGAGTTAGCCAGAGCAATTGTCAAGAGTTCCAGCATTGCCGACTTGGATGAGCTGGCTCACAAGTATGAGCATTCCATAGAGGTTCAACTACCATTTATACAGTACATAGTTGATAAGGC
This sequence comes from Thermococcus sp. SY098, assembly GCF_035621495.1. Lineage (NCBI taxonomy): Archaea > Methanobacteriati > Methanobacteriota > Thermococci > Thermococcales > Thermococcaceae > Thermococcus > Thermococcus sp. SY098. The sequence continues at coordinate 1,827,705 of NZ_CP141821.1, forward strand.
TGGTAAGGAAATCAAAATAGTGCCAATAGCTTTAGGGCTACAAGATGAAGAAGTTGCTGAAGATTTAGGAAAAGCAATTTTTGAAGCTTCCCATGAGCTTGGCAGAGATGTTGTTGTGATTGCAAGCACTGACATGATGCACTATGGCTACATGTACGGCTACGTTCCCTTCAGGGCGAGGGGAGAAGACCTGCTCGGCAGGATTAAGGAGTGGGACTTCAGGGTTATTCAGAAAATCTTGGAATTTGACTACAAGGGCATGTTTGAGGAGATAAGGAAAATGGATCACACAATGTGCGGCCCGGGTGGAGTTGCCACTGGGATAGTGTTTTCAAGGTTAGCTGGAGCCCTTGAAGCAGAGCTTTTACACTACACCACAAGCTTTGAGGTCAGCAGAAGTACAGATGCAATAGTTGGCTATGCGTCGATTGTTATGAGAAAGCCTTGACACCTCTCTTACTATTTTGAGACCAAAAGGAAAATAAATCTTGGGCTTTAAATTTCTTAGGGGTAAATTTCACTGGATTTAATGGAGGGTTCAAAATGAGAGTTCTTGCATCAGCTCCTGCTAAAATTATTCTTTTCGGTGAGCACAGCGTCGTTTATGGAAAACCTGCTATAGCAGCGGCTATTGATTTGAGGACATACGTTTGGGCTGAGTTCAACAAGAACGGAAGGATTAGGATTGAGGCAAAGGATATTAAAATCCCTGGGTTAACCGTGTCTTTTTCGGAAAGTGAAATTTACTTTGAAACAGATTATGGAAAAGCTGCAGAGGTTTTGAGCTACGTAAGAGAAGCCATAAACCTTGTTTTAGAGGAAGCAGGAAAGCAAAAAGGAGTTACGGTATCTATAACGTCACAAATTCCTGTTGGTGCCGGTTTGGGTTCATCAGCCGCCGTAGCAGTTGCAACAATCGGTGCAGTTTCAAGACTTTTGGGCCTGGAGCTCACAAAGGAAGAAGTTGCAAAGCTCGGACATAAAACTGAGCTTTTAGTCCAGGGAGCTTCGAGTGGAATTGATCCAACAGTTTCGGCAATTGGTGGTTTCCTTTACTATGAAAAGGGTACGTTTGAAGAGTTACCAGCAATAGAGTTGCCGATTGTCATTGGGTACACAGGGTCAAGCGGTAGCACAAAGGAGTTGGTTGCAAAAGTGAGAAGGAGCTTTGAGGAGATGCCCGATATTATCACTCCAATCCTGAACTCAATGGGCAAGGTCGTTGAGAAAGCCAAAGAGGTTATTCTGGCGGATTACGATAAAGAGATTAAATTCCAGCTTCTTGGACAACTCATGAACATAAATCATGGTTTGCTTGACGCTCTTGGAGTCTCAACAAAGAGCTTAAGTGATTTGGTATATGCTTCGAGGGAGGCTGGCGCTTTAGGGGCAAAGATTACGGGCGCCGGTGGTGGGGGATGTATGTATGCCTTAGCTCCAGGAAAGCAGAGTGAAGTGGCAACAGCAATAAAGATTGCCGGTGGAATGCCTATGATAACAAAGATCAGCAGAGAGGGTCTTAGAATAGAGGAGGTTGAGGAATGATAATCATCAAACTTGGTGGAAGTGTAATAAGTGACAAAGAGATGGAATACTCGTTTCACAAGCACATAGTGGAGCAGATAGCTGAAGAAATTGCTCAGTTTTATCCAGAGGAGAACTTCATATTGGTTCACGGTGGCGGGAGCTTTGGGCATCCAAATGCAAAGGAATACAAAATCACTGAAGGGCTTGTTGGAGATGTTGATAGAAAGAGAATTGGTTTTTCAAAAACGCATCAGGCAATGCTCAGGCTTAATGACTTAATAGTTCAAACTTTCTTAGGGAAAGGCTTGCCTGCTTATTCTGTATCTTCCTCATCGATCTTTCTGATTGAAAATAAAGAGATAGTTTATGCTGAGCTTGAGATTTTGAGAAAGCTTCTCGAGCTTAAGTTTATCCCCATTCTGTTTGGGGACACGGCAATAGCTCTCGATAAGGGCATAGGCATTCTTTCGGGAGATCAGATAGTAAGCTATTTAGCAAAGATGCTTAAGCCGAACAAAGTCATCTTTTTGATGGACGTTGATGGAATTTACAACAAGAATCCAAGGGAAAGAGATGCAAAGCTGATTGAAGAGCTCAATGCTGAAGAAATCAGACATTTGCTGGAAAGTTCAGAATCAGCTGGAATTGATGTAACTGGAGGAATTGGAAACAAGCTGAGAGAGGCTTTAAAGATAGCAGAGCACAGTGAAGTTTATTTCATAAACGGGAAGGTTAGGGATAATCTCAGCAAGGCCATCAAAGGTCAAAGAGTTGGCACAAGGCTTAGATTTTAATGTCCTTTTTTGTTTAGTCTTTTACTCAGCTTTCTTTTGACTGATGGGGTTATTGAAAATTCAGTTAAAAAGTAAGAACTCATGAAAAAAAAAGCGTAACAAATTAAAACTCGTAAAAGAAAAAACTTATAAATCTTGAAGTTAAAAGTATTATTGCAATATTTGGTAGGGGGTGCAAGCATGAAAAGACTGCTTGCACTACTCGTTGGATTGTTGATGCTTGGGGCAACGGTAGTGACAGCGACAAATCCAATTATCAAGCCATCTTACCTGGATCCAGGTTATGGAGGAGGCACTCATTGGGAGAAATCTGCTAAGGACATTTATTTTCAACCATATCTTGGCGAGATAACCACTGGAATGTCAGCGTCTGTAGAATTCAGAGGAGTTTCTTATGATCCAATAGATAAGCTTTATGAATTCCATTACCACATTCTAACGGTAGCTTCTAGCAGACACGAAAATAATGCTGTGAGGAATATAAAACGATTGGAGTTCAGTATTTCAAGAGTGGGTGGAAGTGGATACTCGATATACTTTGATCCAACAACAGACATAACTCGACAATTAGCCGTATGGCCTTCAAATTACGCAAGAGACTTTAAGGAAGATAATGCTGCTTTAGGTATTGCGAGCTTTGCAATAAGTGCATTGGCAGATTACGCAGGAATTGGTTTTGCATTATCAGCGATGCAATTAGTAGGATCATTAATAAGTGCTTATACGGATGTGGATATCCATCATTCTGCAAAGTGGGAATGGACATATCCCGTTTCGGATGCAAGCTATTATACAAGATGGGAAATTAATGCGGATCTTGGTCAAACATTTAAGTGCAAAGTTCAAAGTAGGGCAATGTATCTTGCAGGTGCATACAAATACATGACAGTATCTTTCTACATCTCTGCAACTGCACCATCGTCTCCTCCAGCTAACTTTAGGCAAACTCTTAGTGACAAGTTGTATAATGCAATATATAAAATATTCTTGACAATTTCAAGAGATAGTGTTCCTAAATTTAGGGCTCATTTGAATGGAAAGGCTGTTACTGTTTATGTTATTCCTCCGAGAGAACTATCAAAATATGCAGATCTTTTGGGCCTCTCAGAACAAGAAATCCAACAGCACATAAACTTAAATGTCCCAATTTATTATATTCCAAACTATCCCATGGAAGTTCACGCATATTCGTATGTGGAACAATGATGGGGGATAGATAGTGACAAGCAATGATAAATTTGTACGCCGGCTTTTCGTATTTCTTTTTTTGCTCCTTTTACTACGAGTGGTATACGATCACTGGCCAAAAGAACATCCAAGTGAAGAAGAACTTCGCTTAAGAGAGATTATGAGGAAGAATTTAATAATTGAGAACAAAGCCGATGATATCCTCAAAAACAGCATTGAATTTAAGAGACTTGTAGGCAACTGCACATATACGGTGCCCTTTTCCGTTGTTTATCGAAACAATGGAACTGTAATTAAATATGTTATCATATGTCCCATTTATGAAGGAGGGTGTTTTCCCGTGAATGGCACTCTGTATAAGGTAGTGATCAACACAAAAACCGAACAGGTACACATAGTTCCCGGCACTAACAATGAGTGGAAAACCCTGAAAGAACTCACCATCTGCCCTGAAGTATCCTAAGTTCTAATTTGATGACGTTTTTACCGAGAGCAATGATGAGCTCAAAACCAGCACCATCCAAAAATCTCTTAACCTATTCTTGCACTTTTCATTTAGGAGGTGCTTTTATGGACAAGGAGGAGCTCACGATAATTAGGAAGTTTGAGCATATTGAGCACTGCCTAAAACGGCAAGTTGAGGCTCATGTAACCAATCAATTTGAAAATATTCACTTTGTCCACACTTCTCTCCCGGAAATTGATAAAGATGAGATTGACTTGAGTGTTGAGTTTCTTGGAAGGACATTTGACTATCCGATAATGATTGCTGGAATGACAGGTGGAACAAAGGGCTCTCAGCTCGCTGGAAAGATAAACAAAACCTTAGCCAAGGCTGCTCAAGAGTTAAATATTCCGATGGGGGTTGGAAGTCAGAGGGCGATGATTAGGAAGCCAGAGACATGGGAGAGCTACTACGTTAGGGATGTTGCACCCGATATCTTTCTTATCGGAAACTTAGGCGCTCCTCAATTCGCTGAGACCATGCCAGATCCCTATGGTATTGAAGAAGCGCTAAAGGCTGTCGAGACGATTCAAGCCGATGCTTTAGCTATCCACATGAATCCTCTCCAAGAGAGTGTCCAGCCTGAGGGAGATACTCAATACAGGGGGGTTCTCAAAGCGTTGGCTGAACTTAAGAGTGAGTTCCCATATCCAATAATAGCCAAGGAAACGGGTGCTGGGGTTTCAATGGAGGTTGCGATAAAGCTTGAGAGCATTGGTATTGATGGGGTTGACGTTGGTGGTCTTGGAGGCACGAGCTGGAGCGGTGTTGAGTATTACAGAGCAAAGGACGAGAGGAGCAGAAATCTGGCTCTGAAATTCTGGGACTGGGGGATTCCCACAGCAGTTAGTGTCGCCGAGGTTAGGTATGCAACCGACTTACCTATAATATCAACTGGCGGAATTAGAGATGGTATAATGATTGCAAAAGCCTTAGCCCTTGGAGCAAACTTGGCTGGAGTTGCATTGCCTCTGCTGAAACCTGCAGTTAAGGGCGATGTTGAAGGGGTCATTAGGATTCTTCAGAGGTACATTGATGAGCTCAGAAATGCCATGTTTCTTGTTGGAGCGAGAAATGTGAAAGAGCTTAGAAAAGTCCCGCTGGTAATTACAGGCTTTGCAAAGGAGTGGTTGGAGCAGAGAATCGATTTGGCTGAGTTTCTCAGAGTAAGGCGGAGAAAAGCTTAGCTTTTTAAACCCTACTCTCAATTATTACTTAGCTTGACCTTATGCTCGTGAGAGCTTAGAGGTCAAACACGGGAGGAAAAGACATGATAAATATCTACACTTTAGGCGGTTATGAGGAAGTAGGTAAGAACATGACGGCTGTTGAATACAACGGGGAAGTTGTGATAATAGACATGGGCATTCGCTTGGATAGGGTTCTCATTCATGAAGATGTTGAATTTCAGAAAATGCCTTCAAAGGAGCTGAGAAAAATAGGTGCAATTCCCGATGATACTCCAATTAGAAATAAGAAAGTCGTTGCAATTGCCTTTTCTCATGGTCATCTCGACCATATTGGTGCGATAGCGAAGTTAGCCCCTCACTATCCAGATGTTCCCATTTATGGAACTCCGTACACCATAAAGCTTGCAAAGAGCGAAGTCAAGAGCGAACAGTATTTTGAAGTTAAAAACCCAATGTATGAGACTCAATATGGTGAGATTGTTCAAGTTAGTGAAAATTTGGCAATTGAATTTGTTCAAATCACTCATTCGATCCCTCATTCTTCAATAGTTGTTGTCCACACCCCAGAAGGTGCTGTAGTTTATGCATGTGACTATAAATTTGACAACAACAGTCCTCTTGGGGAAAAACCGGACTACAAGAGGCTTAAAGAAATTGGCAAAGAGGGAGTTAAGGTTTTAATAGCAGAATCCACAAGGGTTGCTGAAGAAACAAAGACGCCAAGTGAAGCGGTTGCAAAAATGCTCCTTGAAGACTTTTTCTACTATGACGGAATGGATGAAAAAGGGTTGATAGTGACAACTTTTGCATCTCATATAGCCCGCCTTCAGGAGCTTATAGAGATAGCCAATAATATGGGACGGCAGGCAATTTTGGTTGGTCGTTCTTTGGCAAAGTACACCGGCATAGCTAAACAATTGGGGTTAATAAAAATGAAAGGGTCAAGAGTTCTCAGGAGTCCAAATGCAGTTCAAAAAGTTCTCAGAGAAGTTTCTCAGGTGAGGGAAAACTATCTCCTAATCGTAACTGGACATCAAGGGGAACCAGGAGCGGTTTTAACGAGAATGGCAAATGGGGAGCTTTACAATATAGGAAAGGATGATACCGTTGTTTTCTCCGCGGGGGTTATTCCAAACCCTCTAAACATAGCTCAGAGGTATGCACTGGAAACTAAATTGAAGATGAAAGGTGTCAGAATGGTAAAAGATCTCCATGTCTCTGGTCATGCTTCAAGAGAAGACCACCGTTATCTGATTAAGATGCTCAACCCTGAAAACATCGTTCCGGCTCATGGAGAGTTTAGAATGCTCACTCATTACGCTGAACTTGCAGAAGAGGAAGGGTATCTAATTGGTAGAGATGTGTTTGTCTCAAGAAATGGATATAAGGTTGAAATTTCGAGGTGATACTATGAGCAAGTTTGACGCACTCTTCCGGTCAATAAAAGAAAAGGCAAAAGTCGTTGATGATGTCATCTTTGAGCTTTTACCTGAAAAAGAGCCAGAAGAATTATATGAGGCAACCAGACACTACCCATTAGCTGGAGGGAAAAGAGTTAGACCTTTCGTCGTTCTAACTGCTGCAGAAGCTGTTGGGGGAGACTGGAGGAAAGCCCTCTATCCAGCTGCTGCTATAGAAATTCTCCACACTTATACGTTAATTCACGACGATATCATGGATATGGATGAGACAAGGAGGGGAAGAGCAACAGTTCACAAAGTATGGGGCATCAACATGGCGATTCTTGCTGGAGATTTAATGTATTCTGTTGTCTTTGATGCGGCAACAAAAGCTCCAGTCAGAGCAGAAAAGATTGTTGAAATTGTCAGGGCGATAGCAAGAGCGGGCATTGAGATATGTGAGGGGCAAGCTCTTGACCTCGAATTCGAGACAAGGGATACAGTCACAATTGAAGAGTATCTGAAGATGATTGATGGCAAAACTGCGGCTCTCTTTGATGCATCGGCAAAGATTGGAGGAATAATTGGAACAGACAACCAAGAGTACATACAGGCTCTGTCAAAGTATGGAAGAAACGTTGGGATGGCATTTCAGATTTGGGATGATGTCCTTGACTTAATTGCCGATGAGAAAAAGCTCGGAAAGCCTGTTGGGAGTGACATAAGGAAAGGCAAGAAGACGCTTATAGTTGCTCACTTCTTCCAGCATGCAAGCGAGGAAGATAAAGCCGAATTCTTGAAGGTCTTTGGTAAGTATGCGGGAGATGTTAAGGGCAGGGGCATAATTGAGGAAGACATCAGAGAAGAAGTCAGGAAGGCGATTGAACTGCTCAAGAAATACGGAAGCATTGAATATGCCTCAAGATTTGCCAAAAACTTAGTAAAGGAAGCCAAAGAAGCCTTGAAAGTTCTTCCAGAAAGTGAAGCAAGGAAAAATCTTGAACTGCTCGCTGATTTCATAGTGGAGAGGGAGTATTAGTGGATATCCCTCACTCCCTTCGCTTGAATGATTACGAGGGAGAAATAATTTCGCTGGCTTTCATTTTATTTGTTTTATCTGGTTTAGTTTTGAGTCCGCTGAATTTCAGCATTAACTTTGCATCTTTTTGGGATCTGCTGTTTTATCTAATTCTTCCTTTGCTTTTTGTCGTCGTTGTTCATGAAGCCCTACACGCTTTGACTGCAAAGCTCTTTGGGGCTAAGGTTGAGTTTGGGATTTCAGTTTTTGGAAAAGTGAATTTAGCTCCATATACTGCCGTGAGGACTCCTCTAAGAAAGAGGGAGTGGGTTTATGTTATAATTGCCCCTGTTTTGCTGTCTATCATAGCTTGCATTCTCACATTTGCTTTGCAAAGCTCATGGTGGGGAATTGTTTTTGTTTTTAACACCTCTGGTTTAGCTGGTGATTTGTTGGCCTTGATGATCATCGGTAAAATGCCTGATGACGCTTTGATTGTGGATGAAGGAACTGTTGCAAAAGCTACTCATGAATTTCCGAGGATTTCGAGGAGAACTTCCATAATGATCAAGATTCTTGCTTTGGCTGTTTTGGTGTATTTGATTCTTAACTTTAGGGTTGAGGTTGTTGTGGAGAAGTGAAGTCACCAAGGTCAAACACCAAATAGCCTTTCTCCCTAAGTTCTTCTTTCCTATCAACATGTTTTGCAATCAATCCGTAATGCTCTGCTTTTGTGCTTATTTTAATGCTTTTACGCTTTTCTTTTAGTTCCTTTAAGATTTTCATGGCATCTTTGTATGAAAGTTCCTTCCATTTGACCTCAAAGAAGCCCGCTTCGTGCGTGATGCTATTAATAGTCACCAAGTCAATCTCTTTCTCTTTGTCCCACCATCTGCCAATTTTTGTGAACTTGAAGGGGAGCTTACTTTTAATGTTCAGTCTAATCAGAAACTGCCTTGCAACGATTTCAAAAACCTCTCCAAGATACTTATTGAAGTCCTCTCTAAAATCTTCAAAGCTTATTGCTCCAATCTCTATGTCATCTTTGTAGGGATAAACGAAGCGAAGCCAAAAACGATAGTAAAAGTCTTTCACTCGGTAAACTCCAAACTTTCTGCGCTCTCTTTGTGTTATTGGAAACTCTTTGTAAATTAAGTCGAGTGTTTCAAGTGTTTTCAGGTATTTTGGCAGGTTTGTTATTGCAATCTTGGTTTCGTTGGCTATCTCCGTGAGCTTTGTTTTTCCTTCATTGATGGCTTTTAGAATGTTTAGATAGTCTATTGGTTCTCTAAGTTCATCTTTTAGAAGTCTCTCGGCATCTTCATAAAGGATGCTCACCTTGTTGTAAAAATTGCGCTCGATGTTTTCTTCAACGCTCAGCGAGTCGTCAAAGTGTTGGAAATACGCGGGAATTCCGTCTATGCATCCATAAAGTTTCACGAGATCCTCCCACGAATAGCGGGGAAAAGCTTCTTTTAAATGGAAGAACTCAATAGGTGAGAGCTTTAGCTGAGCGGTTCTCCTTCCGTAAAGGGGATTTTTGTAGCTCATTAAGCTTTCCATCGTGGAAATTGAAGATCCAAGAAGAATGAGCATAATCTGCGAGTCTTTTAAAATTTCATCCCATATGTACTGGAAAACCGAAGGAATTGATTTGTCCTCCTCCACCCAGTATGGAAACTCATCAATGACAAAGATGATCCTTCCAAAATCCCTAATTTTTTCAAAGAACTCCTCTAAGCTATGAGCTTCAATGAAAACGTTAAACTTTCTGTTAAAATTCCGAATTAGACGATTAAGTTCAAGTTCTATTGGTTCATTTCTTGCTAAGAAATAAAAGCTGGGTTTGTCTTTTATGAACTGTTTAATCAGTTCAGTTTTTCCAATTCTTCTGCGTCCATAGATTAGGATAAGGTGAGCTCTATTTTGAATGTAAAGCTCCTCGAGGGCTTTGAGTTCTTCTCCTCTATCGATGAATTTTAGTATCATGATATTTAATATCACGTTATTAAATTTAAGGGTTTCGGGGAAGTTCCATCATAATATAAATCATATATAAAAGGCAAAATGAAAAGTCACTCAATAAACACTGCAGGCTTCATTGGCATTGCCTGTTTAGCTTTTCCACCTTTGTCCTCCTCTGGATTAATGATTATTTCTAAGCCAAGCTCCTTTTCGATGAAGTCTTTCGCTTCTCTCAATGCTTTCTCCTCATCAATGCGCTTTATCTCAAAAGCCCTCTCTTTTATCAGCTTGTTCACCAGGTTTGCCACTTCTTTGCCCTTCTTTCTCATCTCTGGGTCTCTCATAACTTCGCTCATTACGGCCTTGAAGTCCCTCTTCTCTGCAACAATCTCCGCTATTCTCCACTTCCACTCTGGAGCTGTGTAGATGTAAGCTTTTTTTGCATCCTCAAGCTTTGCAACCCTTATGATTTCCTTAATGTCCTCAATCAGTGATTTAATGTAATTCTCTTCCAGCTCTATTGTCTCATTCCACCACTCCGGATTTGGCTTGGGCCATTTAGCCAAGCTGACAAATCCATCTCCGCCCAACTTTTCCCATAGCTCCTCACAGATATGAGGTGTAAACGGTGCCATCAAGCGAACCCATACCTCTGCCAGTGTTCTCAAGACATAGCGCTTTGCTTCGTCGTCTCTGCCTTCAGTTCTCCTCATGTACCATCTCAAGTCGTTTAATATGCTGTAGAATGCCCACTGGACAGCAGTCCTTGTTCTGAACTCCTCCAAGGCTTTAGTTGCCCCCTCAATCGCCTTATTTAGGCGGTGCAGCATCCACTTGTCAATGTCTCTCAGCCCAACTGGTTTTGCGTCATACTCTGCAAATTCGCTTATCAGCTCATAGAACCTCTCCAGCTGTCCTTTCAGCTTTGATACCTCTTTGCTCCTCCAGTCAAAGTCGCTGTCATGCTCAGCCAGGCTCATTATGTATAACCTTACGACATCGGCTCCGTTCTCATTTATTGCATCAATGAAGTTCAGCACGTTTCCTTTGCTCTTACTCATCTTTTTGCCTTCCAGCGTTCCATAGCCGTTGACGGCTATTCCCTTTGGCCAGTACTTCTTGTCAAAGATTGCCACGTGGTTGAAGACAAAGAACGTCAGGTGATTTGGAATTAAATCTTTGGCAGAGCATCTCCAGTCCAGCGGATACCAGTATTCGAACTCATCTTTCATTTCCTTGATGACCTCTGCTGGAATTCCAGTCTTTTCACTCAGCTCTTTCTCTTTCTCTTCGCTCCTCTCTTCTAAGAAAATGTAATCGAACAGCTCTGGAATCAGCTGCTCTCCTTTAATACCGTACTTGTTAATGGCTCTTGAAATTGTGTAGTAAGCCATGTAAATCGTCGAATCACTCAAGCTCTCAATCACCCATTCTGGATCCCAGGGTAGCGGAGTCCCCAGCCCAATCTTTCTGGCACATGCCTTCTTCTCTATCCAATCAAACACAGCTCTAAACTGAGCTCTCCTTGACTCTGGAATTATCTTCATCTGATCCAAGCACTCAAAAGCCTTAGCTTTCCACTCTGGGTTTCCATAGTCAATGAACCACTGGTCGTGGATTATCTTAACCACAGCCCTGTTTCCAAATCTTGAAATAACGTTCTTTTCGGCAAATTCATACATGATGTCGGCGATTCCTTTCTTCTTCATATCTTCGGCAACTAAATCCTTAACTTTGCTGACTGGAATGCCCTTGTACGGCTCAATCTTGAAGATGCCCTTATGGTATTCAGCCTTGTATATTGTTTTTGTTGCCTGCTCCAGCTTTTCTTTATCCTCTTGACTTTTTACTCCCAATTTTTCTGCTTCCTCAACTGCTGGGAACTCGCCGTAGCCTTCCAGCTCAATCAGCGAGATGTACGAGATGTTCTCGACGATCCTTGGGTCGATGTCATACTTCAACAGGATTTCTGTGTTTCTCTTTAAATCTTCCAAGGCGGCATGATCAAATGGAGCATGCGCTGGGACGCTCATAACGACACCGGTTGCATTATCTGGATCTACGAAATCTGCTGGCAGAATTATTACCTCATCTCCAGTGACGGGATTCTTAACCCACTTGCCTATCAGCTTCTCCCCCTTGAACTCCTCCAAGACTTCAATCTCTTTATCTTGGAAGCTCAGCTTATATGCTGCTTCTTTACTGACTATCCACATCTCTTCCTTCCCTTTGTATCTCACTTTAGCTTTGACATATGTGGCATTAGGGTTCAGCCACATGTTGGTTACTCCGTAAACTGTCTCTGGCCTCAGTGTTGCAGCTGGTAAGTATATAGTTTCACTATCCTCCTCCAAGATGAACTTAATCAGAATGTACTCTAAAATTGGAACATCTTCTCCATCCATTAAATCGTGGTCACCGAGCGGAGTGCCAACTACGGGATCCCATCTAACCCTGTGTGCTCCTTTAACTATCAGCCCTTTCTCTTTCAGCCTCAAGAACTGCCAAGTTATGAAGGCGTTAAACTGTGGATGCAGTGAAGTTGTGTGGAATTCTCTACTCCAGTCAACACTGAATCCAGCCCTAATGAATGTCTCTTTTGCCGCTTTCATGAAGTATTTGACGATGTTTATTGGGTCTTCAAACGTCCACAGAATTTCTTCCGGCACTTTGTAAACATCTCTGTAAACGAAAATCGTCTGAGGATCCCTATTCTTAATTCTTTCAGCAATTCCAACTATTGGAGAACCTGTGATGTGCCATGCCATTGGGAACAGGACATTATAGCCCTGCATTCTCTTGAATCTCGCTATAACATCTGGGATTGTGTACGTCCTTGCGTGTCCAACGTGCAGATGCCCTGATAGGTATGGGAAAGCAACTGTGATGTAGAACTTTGGCTTATTTCTATCTATCTTTGGCTCAAAGATTTTCTCTTCGTTCCACTTCCTCTGCCACTTCTCCTCAATAGCCCTAAAATCTACCATAGTCTGACCTCCTTAATGGTTGTTTGGACAGCAAAAAGAGCATGCATGGAGAATTTTTGAGAATGCCAAATAGGGGGATTATCGGAGAAATACTCAGCCTTGATAGTTGAGAACTCGATCCCCCCTCATTGGCATCGCCATAGATTTGGAATTGGAGTATTTAAAAGTTGTGGTTGTTTTTGCATGATTAAGTTAGGGATAATCTCTAAACTTTAGTTTTAATATGAACTTTAAATTGAACACTGAAGACTAAAATTAGTTCATGTAATTGGAGGCTTGTTTGTTTTCTTAATTACACTTCCTGAATTTGGAGACAAAAAACGTGTCTTTTTAAATCACAATGAAATGAAACAAAAATTTTATTTTCTTTTAGATCTAGTTACTAATTTGGGTGAGATAATGTGAAAGATACAAAGAAGATGTTAGCTGATATTTTGGAGGATTTCTTATTTAAAGAGGAACTGCAGAGACTTCTTGAAGAAGCAGGATTAAAAAAAGTCAGGAAACAAGAGAGAACTAGCTGAGAGATTAGTGTATGAATCGGATTATGATCCAGCATATTTGTTATCTAGACTAAGAAAAGACGAGTTATTTGAAGTTTGTGAAACATATTTTGATATTTACCTTCCAAAGTCAGTTACAAAACAAGAATTAATAGAGAGAATATTAGCAGAGTTGTCTTTACTTCGTGAGGGTTATTCAGAAAAGCAAGAGCCTAAAAGGAAAAAGGAAGCTGTATATGAAAAAACAAAATCTATGAGCACCATAGAACGTGAAGTGTATAATGCATTAAGAGAGTTTAAGCCATACAAAGTTGAAAATGAAAAAGACTTAGAGAAACAACTTGTAGTTCATCTTAGGAGTAAGGTAAGCTCGAAAGTTACTCCTCAAAAAGCTGGGGCATGGCATGGAAACATATATACCCCTGACATTGTAGTAGAAAATATTGCAGTGGAAGTTAAGTTCTTTAACAAAGGTAAACGTAGAGATGAATGGGTAGAGCTATTGGTCAGATTATTAGATACCGTATCGAGGGTGGGTATGATTCGGTAATTTTGTTTATTGTTGATGAATCTGGGATAGTTCCAGAATATTATAAAGAGTATGAGAAAATTCTCCCTTGGCTAAAGGTTATTGTTCGCAAATAGACATAACATTTAAAAACTCAGACTCTAAACTCACCTCGACCAGGCGGGGGAAACCCGCGGGATGTTCCGCTCTGCGGAGAACCACAAACAGCGAAAGCGAGGTGGAAAGAATGGGAATGTACAAATATATTAGGGAAGCTTGGAAGAGCCCGAAGAAAAGCTATGTTGGACAGCTTTTGAAGGTTAGAATGATTAAGTGGAGAAGAGAGCCAAGCGTTGTTAGGATTGAGAGACCAACAAGGCTTGATAGAGCCAGGAGCTTAGGGTATCAGGCAAAGCAGGGTTATGTAATTGTTAGGGTTAGAGTTAGGAGAGGAGGAAGAAAGAGGCCCAGGTGGAGGGGCGGTAGAAAGCCAAGCAAGATGGGTATGGTCAAGTATTCACCCAAAAAGAGCCTCCAATGGATTGCCGAGGAAAAGGCAGCGAGAAAGTTCCCCAACCTTGAGGTGCTCAACTCCTACTGGGTTGGCGAAGATGGAATGTACAAGTGGTTTGAGGTTATAATGGTTGACCCACACCATCCAGTCATCAAGTCTGATCCTAAGATAGCCTGGATTGCAATGAAGGTTCACAAGGGCAGAGTCTTTAGAGGTCTCACAAGCGCAGGTAAGAAGTCAAGAGGACTTAGAAACAAGGGTAAGGGTGCTGAGAAAGTCAGACCAAGCATCAGAGCAAACAAGGGTAAGGGTAAGTGACTTGCTTTTCTTATTCTCTTTTACCTGGATCAGCCTTTTTTAACGCAGATTTTTAATAATTTCGCTTTAATTGGTTTAAATTCGTGAATTTAACGATTTTAGGAGAAATGCTTAAATTTCATGAGCGACATATTTTAAAGTGAGAGAGTGAAAAGTGTTTGAGGTGAGAGCTATGGCAAAGCTTCAAGCTCATAGTGTAAAGATTAGGACATTTATTCATGCAACTGAAGATCCTGAGAAAGTGCTGGAGGCTTTGGAAACTCTATTTCCGGAGGATTTGTCACCTCAAGATGTAGACTTCGAGATAATTGAAACAGAGGGTTACTTTGGAAACCCGATCCTCGTCATGGATGCAGAAATTAAGAGAAGCAAAAATGTAAGAAAATTCCTCGAGAACCTCAAAGCTCTGCTTAGTGAGGAGGACAAAGCCTACCTCATGGAACATGCTGAAGAGAAAGTCGATGAGACTGGAACCTTCTACATTCGCTTTGATAAGCAGAGAGCATACTTAGGAGAGGTTAAAGTAACTGAGGGAGAAGACGTAATACATGTGAGAATTAAGGTCAAAGCTTTTCCAATGAAGAAAGAAAGCGTTGTAAGATCGGTTAAGGAGTGGCTGAGCGAATGAAGTTCATTGAGATGGATATCAGGGATGAGAGAGCTTACGAGTTGGCTGAGGAGTGGTATGATGAGGTTGTCTTTACAAAAAAGCTTCTATTAAACGGCAGTCCAGACTATGAAAAACTGAAAGATGAACTCAGAGAGCTCAAGAAAAAATACGGCAAAGTTGCTCTTCTCGTGATTACAAATAAACCCTCACTAATTAGAGAACTCAAAAACCGTAATCTTAGGGCCTTAATCTATGTCCAGGGAGGCAATATGAAGATTAACCGATTTGCTCTTGAAATTGGGGTTGATGCCCTCATAAGTCCAGAATTTGGGAGGAAAGATAACGGATTTGACCATGTTCTTGCGAAAATTGCCGCTAAGAATGATGTTGCAATTGGCTTTTCTATATCTCAGCTTTTGAAGGCAAATCTATATGGGAGGGCTAATATTTTGAGATTTATGATGAAGAACTGGCAGCTCGTTGATAAATATAGGGTTCCAAGATTCCTTACATCATCGGCGGAGAGTAAATGGGAAGTTAGGGCTCCGAGAGATTTAATGAGCCTTGGAGTTGTTATAGGGATGGAGATTTCTCAAGCAAAGGCTTCAGTTGGTTTTTATCCTGAAAGAATTGTAAAGAGAATTTAATAAAAAATAGAAATAATATTGAAACAATAACTAATATGCTTTCAGAATTGGAAACTCATCAGGTTCATAATTATTAAGTCTTCCTTCGAGGAAGTCTTCGTATCCTTTGAGGTCAAGCAATCCATGTCCACTTAGATTGAATAGGATAACTTTCTTCTCCCCATTTTCTTTTGCTTTTAGTGCTAAGTCAATTACGCCTTTCACTGCATGGGCGCTTTCTGGTGCTGGGACAATACCTTCGGTTCTTGCAAATAGAACTGCTGCCTCAAATATCTCCGTTTGATGATACGCTTTAGGCTTTACTATACCGTGGTTTATTAAAATGCTCAGTGTTGGAGCTAAGCCGTGATATCTCAGTCCTCCAGCATGAATTGGAGGAACATAATAGGTGTGTCCTAAAGTGTGCATCTTTATCTTCGGCGTTAGCCTTCCACTGTCTCCATAGTCGTAAGTGTAAACTCCTCTCGTCATTGAGGGTGCTGCTCTCGGCTCTATCGCATAGAACTCATACCCTGCTTTGCCCTTCAAAACGTCTCTAACGAACGGATAAGCTAAGCCAGCAAAGTTGCTTCCGCCTCCAACACAGCCAACGATTGTTGTTGGCTCTTCACCAAGTAGCTCCATTTGAAGCCTTGCTTCCTCCCCAATAATTGTCTGGTGCATTAAAACGTGATTTAAAACACTACCCAATGAGTAGCGAGCATTTTCGTCATTCAAAACATCTTCTATAGCTTCACTTATTGCTATTCCTAATCCCCCCGGGTGGTTGGGGTCTTGGGCCAAAAACTTCCTTCCAATTCTTGTTCTGTCGCTTGGTGATGGATAAATTTCTGCTCCATATGTCTGCATTAGTATTTTTCTGTAAGGCTTCTGCTGATAGCTTGCCCTTGCCATGTACACCCTAATTTTCAGCCCAAATAAAGCTCCCGCTAAAGATAGAGCTGTTCCCCACTGGCCTGCGCCAGTTTCAGTGACTAACCTTTCAATATCTTGACTTTTAGCATAATAAGCTTGAGCTAAGGCAGTGTTTATTTTATGGCTTCCTGTTATCGTTGCTCCTTCATACTTGAAGTAAATTTTTGCCGGCGTTTTGAGAGCTTTTTCCAAATGTGTTGCCCTAAAGAGTGGTGTGGGTCTTCCAATCTTGGCATACATCTCTAAAATTTCCTCCGGTATTTCAATGAACCTTTTACTACTCATCTCTTGCTTAACTAACTCTTCAGCAAAAATTCTCTTCAGCTTCTCTGGATTTATTGGCTCATCTGTCTCTGGGTCTAATGGCGGAGCCGGCGGCTCTGGCAAATCAGGCAAAATGTTGTACCACTTCGTTGGTATTTCTTCTGGCTTCAAAACTGCTTTAACCTTTTCCATTTAAACCACCTCCGTAGTTTTTGTTCAAAAAAGTCCCAAAGGCGAGGGAATAAGAGCTGAAGGAATTAATTCCTTTAATTGTGCAGGAATGAACAGAATAAACTAACCCCGAATTATTAGATCCAAATAAGGACCCTCCAAAAACACTCCCCCCAGATCACACTAAAGAACGAGCCAAAAACAATCCCGCCCTTCGGCTATAGAACTAACTAAGAATTCTGAGAAACTCCCATCTTTAGCTCCAAAAACAATCACTCCTGATTATCATGGTACATCAACGCATAAAGATGTCCTTGCGGCTTAAATGCTTTTTGCTCATAGATTTAACAGAATGTCAAAAATTACTTGGTTTTAATAGCAATTTTTGATATTATGTCAAAGGATAAAGCTTTAATACAGTTTTCCCAAGTTTTTAAACATGAAGGAGAGACCAAAAACTTTGCCTCCAACGCTTCGCGACAAGCACCGCTATATTGCTTTTCAGGTAATTGGGGAGAGGAACTTCAAAAAAGATGAAATCAAAAAGGCAATTTGGGATGCCTCCATAAGAGTCCTTGGAGAATTAGGAACCGCAAGGGCAAAGCCTTGGTTCATTAAGTTTAATGAAAAAACTCAAACCGGAATCCTTAGATGTGATAGAAAGCATGTGGAAGAAGTTCGTTTTGCTTTAGCTATGCTAACTGAAATTAATGGATCAAAAGCAATAATAAGGACACTTGGGGTTTCTGGGACGATAAAACGTTTGAAACTGAAGTTTTTGAAGGAATTTGGATGGTAAAACAACAAGGGGGAGAATCTTTCCCTTTTGTCTTTATAGAAAAGCTTAATTATCAACTCCAATAACTTATCAATCGGAGAGTATATAAAGCAAGGAACGCAAGTTTAACTTAATCAAAAAATTACGATAACTCATGAGGTGATGTAAAATGGCGTTTGTACCACCACAAGCCGGGTATGATAGGGCTATAACCGTTTTCAGCCCTGATGGAAGGCTTTTCCAAGTACAATACGCAAGAGAAGCCGTTAAAAGAGGCGCAACAGCTGTAGGGGTAAAATGCAAAGAAGGTGTGGTTTTAGCTGTGGAAAAAAGGGTAACAAGCAGGTTAATTGAGCCGGAAAGTTATGAAAAGATTTTCCAGATTGACGACCATATAGCGGCTGCATCAAGCGGTATAATAGCGGATGCAAGGGTTTTGGTTGATAGAGCACGTTTAGAGGCTCAGATTTATCGCCTAACATATGGTGAACCAGTTCCCCTCACCGTTTTGGTAAAGAAGATTTGTGACCTCAAGCAGATGCATACTCAGTATGGGGGTGTTAGGCCCTTTGGTGCTGCTCTTTTAATGGCAGGCGTTAATGAAAAACCTGAACTCTTTGAAACAGATCCAAGCGGGGCATACTTTGAGTGGAAGGCAGTAGCAATTGGCAGTGGAAGGAACACAGCTATGGCAATCTTTGAAGAGAAATACAGGGATGATATGACTCTTGAGGATGCAATAAAATTGGCAGTGCTGGCTTTGGCAAAAACAATGGAAGAGCCTTCACCAGAGAACATAGAGGTTGCAGTGATCACAGTTAAGGAAAAGAAGTTCAAGAAGATAAGCAAAGAGAAAGTCGCAAAGTGTCTTGAGGAGGCAATAAAAGAGGCGGAAGAAGAGGAAGTTGCTGAGAAAGAAGAGGACTACACTGAATTAGACAGCAACTACTGAGGTGGTGGCTATGCCAATAAGTGTTGATAAGGCAGTGATTGCGAGGTTAAAGACACATGGGGAGACATTTGAAATTCTGGTTGACCCTTATCTTGCCAGAGATTTCAAAGAGGGTAAAGATGTTCCAATAGAGGAAATTCTTGCCACTCCTTATGTTTTTAAAGATGCACACAAAGGAGATAAAGCAAGCGAGCATGAGATGGAAAAAATTTTTGGAACAAGTGATCCATACGAAGTCGCAAAGATAATTCTCAAGAAGGGAGAAGTCCAGCTTACAGCTCAGCAGAGAAGAGAGATGCTTGAAGAAAAGAAAAAGCAAATAGCTACAATAATTCACAGACACGCGGTTGATCCAAGGACTGGTTATCCTCATCCTGTTGATAGAATCCTGAGGGCTATGGAGGAGGCAGGAGTCAGGGTTGATGTATTTAAGGATGCCGAAGCCCAAGTTCCAGACGTTATAAAGGCTATTCGAAGGTTCTTGCCGCTTAAGATTGAGGTCAAGGTGATAGCTGTAAAGATACCTTCTGATTATGTAGGAAAAGCTTATGGAGAAGTTAGAAAATTTGGAACGATTAAAAGAGAAGAATGGGCAAGCGACGGCTCATGGATGTTCCTTATTGAGATTCCAGGTGGAGTTGAAGAGGAATTTTATGAAAAACTTAACGCCCTTACAAAGGGCAATGTTGTAACTAAACTTATAGAGAGGAAGGGACTATGAGAAGGGTTTTTGTACAAAATAGAGAATTGGTGGTTCCAGGAACGCTGTTGGCACAGGGGCCGTTCAAGAACGGCAGAGGGACTTTCAAGGAAGGAAACAGAATTTACTCAACGGTTGTTGGTCTTGTAGACATAAGAAATGACTTCATAAGGGTCATTCCGCTTGAAGGACCATACATCCCAGAAGTCGGGGACAATGTCATTGGGAAGATAGTGGATGTAAAATTCTCAAGCTGGACTGTAGACATTGGAGCGCCTTATCAGGCGACATTGAGAATACAAGATGCTGTTGAAGAAAAAATTGATCTCCTAAAAACAGATTTGAGGAAGATATTTGATATTGGGGACATAATTTATGCGAAAGTGAAAGCCTTCAATGAAGTGAATCAGATTGATTTAACAACAAAGGGAATGCCTTTTAACGGCGGTCCATTGAAAGGTGGGCAGATTGTAAAGATAACCCCCTCTAAAGTGCCCCGTTTGATTGGTAAAGGCGGTTCTATGATAAATTTAATCAAAAAAATGACCCAGACGAGAATTATAGTCGGGCAAAACGGATGGGTATGGGTTAGTGGAAGAAAAGAGGAGCTTGAGAGAGTAGCAATTGAGGCAATACTCAAGGTTGATAGAGAAAGTCACACACAAGGGCTGACTGATAGAGTAAAAGAGTTGCTTTTGACAAGATTAAAGGAGCTTAAAGAGCAGGGAATTATTGGGGAAATACCTCAAATAGAAGAGGGTGAAGGAAATGATGGGAAAGCCTGAGGATATAAAGCTTATTGATGAGAATGGAAGAAGAATTGATGGCAGGAAAAAGTATGAGCTCAGACCAATTAAAATGGAAGTTGGTGTTTTGAAGAATGCTGATGGTTCTGCTTATATAGAGTGGGGGAAGAACAAAATTCTCGCCGCGGTTTATGGGCCAAGAGAAATTCATCCAAAGCACTTACAGAGACCAGATAGAGCAATATTAAGAGTTAGATACAACATGGCTCCCTTTAGTGTTGAAGAAAGAAAAAAGCCCGGACCAGACAGGAGGAGTGTTGAAATAAGCAAAGTCATCAGAGGGGCATTGGAGCCGGCAATCATACTTGAGCTATTCCCAAGGACCGCGATTGATGTTTTCATTGAGGTTCTCCAGGCAGATGCAGGAACGAGAGTTGCTGGAATTACTGCCGCTTCTTTGGCACTGGCAGATGCGGGAATTCCTATGAAAGATTTAGTCTCCGCATGTGCTGCTGGAAAGATCGAGGGACAGATTGTCCTTGACTTGAACAAGGAGGAGGACAACTACGGAGAGGCTGATGTCCCAGTTGCAATAATGCCAATAAAGAACGATATAACCCTTCTGCAGATGGACGGTTACTTGACAAGAGAGGAGTTCCTTGAGGCTGTGAGGCTTGCAATAAAAGGTGCAAAGGCAGTCTATCAGAAACAGAGAGAAGCATTGAAGGAAAAATACATCAAGATAGCCCAAGAGGTAGGTGAGTAAAAATGGAAGTTATGGCTTCAATTATGAAAGATCACATCGTTGAGCTCTTAAAAGAGAAAAAAAGAATTGATGGAAGAGGCTTGGAAGATTTAAGACCTCTTGAAGTGAAGGTAAATGTCATCGAAAAAGCGGAAGGTTCAGCATGGGTCAAGCTCGGCAATACTCAGGTTCTTGTTGGAATAAAGCTTGATTTGGGTGAACCATTCCCGGACCTTCCGGATAAGGGCGTTATGACAACAAATGTTGAGCTCGTTCCATTGGCTTCTCCGACATTTGAGCCTGGTCCTCCAGATGAGAGAGCAATTGAGCTGGCAAGAGTTGTTGATAGGGGGATAAGAGAAAGTCAGGCAATTGACTTAGAAAAACTTGTCATTGTTCCTGGAAAGCTCGTCAGGGTTGTCTTCATTGACGTCCACGTCCTTGACCACGATGGGAACCTTGTAGATGCCACTGGAATTGGGGCAATAGCAGCTCTGTTGAGCACAAAGATGCCAAAAATTGAGTACAACGAGGAAACTGGAGAAGTCATGATGCTTGATGAATATGAGCCATTGCCCGTAACTAAGATTCCAATTCCAGTGAGCTTTGCTAAGATTGGGGGAACAATTGTTGTCGATCCAAATCTTGAAGAGGAGCAGGTAATGGATGGAAAATTAACAATAACAACAGATGAAAATGGTTACATATCAGCAGTGCAGAAGAGCGAGGGTGGAAGCTTTAAGCTTGAAGAAGTCATGTATGCAGTTGATGTTGCATTCAAGAAAGCTCAGGAAATTAGAGAGAAGATTCTTGAGGCTGTAAAAAAGGAGGAGTAGTTTTTCTGTTTTCTTTTTCTTCTTCTTTTTCTTTCAGATTTATTGCTTACTATACTGTAATGTGCATTTATGTTCAATCTTTTACTTTAGCTTGTTTTGAATAAAAAGGCCAAGTAAAACTATAGTTTGAAAGAATTTTTTACGAAAAAGAAGAGATTATAAATTACTTTAACTAAAAAGAAAAATTTATAAGCCATAATGCTCAATTTATTAATGCAAATGTTTCATAGAGGTGGATACATGAAGAAACTTTTTGCCCTGTTGGTTGGATTGTTAATAGCTGGAGCAACAGCTGGAACAGCAATGGCATTTCCCTTTGGAGCTAATAAGGAAGTATCAAGAACTGAGATTGAGAAGGTATTTAATGAATATCATAGACTGCTTCTAAAAGGTGGATGGCTTAACGAACTTCGTGCTAAGTGGTTGTTATTTAGATATGGAATTAAGAAAGGGAAAACAGTTACCTACACATACAGTTTTCCAAAAATGAGCAGTAAGAGCGGAGAAATACAGCCGATGGGCGGAGAGCAGATATATCTAACTTTGGAGGTAACTCCATACAGCTATTCGTCAATGCCAGATTATGTGTTTGTTGATTATCACTGGGAATGGAGAACACCAGATGGGTATCCAGCAACGGAAGAATGGGGTTGGAGAGGATGTGAGGATTTAATTAACATTCCTTATCCTGCAGCTTATATTATAAAAACAGAGTCATCAAGTAAAGATTATGAGTATGACTACATCTTAGCTTTTGACGGTGAGCTAATATATACAACGCTTGGTGCAGGAAATGGATTAGAAAAGAGTGGCGTGGAGTTTATAGGAACAACAGAGAAGAATCATTGGTATGGATTCTCCACTAGTAATATATTGGGCGAGCATTATATTACGAGAGGTTATAAAATTAAGGACGAAATTGTTGAAGGATACATAACAATAATCTACAAAATCAATATGCAAAAAGTTCTTAACTACGACATAACTGGAATTAGATTTGGCATGAGTTATGAACATACCTATGGGAACAAAATATTTAACTTGCTCGGGAGTGATATTACTACAACTTCTGTCTCATTAGCAATAGGATTTACAAGTAGTAATCCTGTAGCCACAGTATCTGTAAGTATCTATACAATCACATTCAGTGCCTTAGCTAAACTAGCAGGCTCATGGAAAGCTTATGCGTACTCGACATTTTACCTTTAAGGGGGACATCATATGATTCAATTATCTCCAGAGAAAAAGAGGTTGCTCCTTAATTCCTTCATTATCTTTCTTTTTTGGCTGCTTAGACTAACCTTTTTTGCTCCTGGAGCCTGCATATCGTTTTCTGACTATCTGGGAACTTTTATACCTGCGTTGCTGCTATCCATTATCGTTCTTGGATTAGCTGAGCTTTTAGCTGACATTGATTGCAAGAAGACAATTCTTGGTGTTGTAGCCGTTGGATTTCTGCTGTTCACGTTCTTTGCTCTGGTAGCATTAATGCCTACAGCGAGATTTTTTCTGATATTGGCTTTAATCTTTGCATTCATAACATTCCATGAAAAGAAAGCACTTTCCAAAGCCACAAAGTTGGGGAGATGGACAATTCGCCTAATGGGTTTTCTTTTTCCAGCTCTTTGGATCGCTGGTTGGGAGTGTGCAATTTACAATCAGTCATATGCTTGGAGTATGAGACTTTGTCTCTTAGTTGGAGAAGCTTTTGTAATTCTAACATGGAAAATCTCTCACAGAGAAATTAGGAGAATTTAGCAAGAAAGATTTATAAACTAAATTTTTGTTCTTTAGTTGGGTTTTAGGAAAAGCCTTTTAAATAAAACTCTGCTATACCCTTCAGCTTAAAGATCATTAGGGGTGATGCTCATGGCAACTAAAAAGGTTGGTTCAGCTGGAAGATTTGGTCCAAGGTACGGTCTCAAGATCAGAAGAAGGGTAGCTGCTGTAGAAGCAAAGATGAAGCAAAAGCACACATGCCCAGTCTGCGGAAGGAAGGCTGTAAGGAGAATAAGCACCGGAATTTGGCAGTGCCAGAAATGCGGTGCAACCTTTGCCGGTGGCGCTTATCTGCCAGTAACACCAGCGGGAAAAGTCGCTAAAAGGATAGTTTCAAGGGCTTGAGCCCTGATAAATCTTTTTTGGTGAGAAAAATGGTTGAAGTTGTTTATAGATGTGCAAAATGTGGAAAAGAAGTTAAGCTTGATTTGGCGATTACAAGAGAAGTCCGCTGTACATACTGTGGAAGTAAGATACTCTACAAACCGAGACCTAAAGTTGCAAGAAGAGTAAAAGCAATCTGAACTCTTTTGAAAGTTTCGATTTTTCAAAAAGCTTTTAATTGCTTTGTATTACTTATGAGTGATAGCGATGATGCTGATAACAACCTCACACAGACCTACAAGAAGAACGAGGAGTTTTGGACATGATCTGGAGAGGGTGTTCCCCAACTCCACGTATCTAACAAGAGGAAAGAAGACAATCCAAGACTTGCTTATGGAGGCTTACGACAGGGGTTATGAGAGGCTTTTGATAATAAATGTCTGGAAAGGAAATCCGCTTAAAATGACTTTCATCAAAGTTTCTCCCGACGATTGGGGGTATCTCGGCTATCTCTACCTTCACGGGATTAAACTCCAGAGAGAGATTGGTTTCAGGAACATAAGGCCGATTCGTGAGGATATGCCGTTTATTGTCACAACTGCTAAGAGGGTTGGTCTCGATCATATAGCCTTTGCCCAAGCTTTCGCTGAACTTACAAATGGAAAATTCATCCCAAGAGGGGATAAGAGCTTGACCTATATAGCGGACAAATACAACACTGATGTCCTTGGTGTTATTGAGAGACATCCAAGAGGGATGGCAATCAACTTCTACCGCTTAGATATAACAAAAGAAAGACCAGTTGGACCTTTAATCAGTGTAAAAATCTGGATCATGGAAGACGGAAGGAGATGGGACTACAAAGAAGCACTGGGCATTAAAGTCAAAAGGAGAGAGCGTGAATGAACAAGATAAAGGGAACCATAGAAATTGAGTTCCCAAGTGAAGAGATTGCAAAAATTGTTTACGAGAGCGTTCTTTTTGAGCATTTAAGTGTTCCCTATCGAAGAAGTGAAATTGAGTTTAAGAGGGAAGGGAATAAAATTGTTTTGCACTTCACGGCTCAAGATAACTCAGCTCTAAGGGGAACTCTCAATTCCTATTTAAGATGGATTAAAGTTGCTATGGATGTTGCAGAGCTTTAGCAAAACCTTCTTAAATGTTCTCACTGATTTTTGGTTGGATTAACGATTATGGAGGTGTGTTGAAATGCAGAACATTCCACCACAGGTTCAGGCTTTATTGGGGCAGCTTGAGAGCTATCAACAGCAATTACAACTTGTTATCCAGCAGAAACAGAAAGTTCAGGTTGATTTGAATGACGCTAAGAAAGCTCTTGAGGAAATCGAAAAAGTTGAAGAGAATACTCCGATCTACAAGACTGTTGGGACCCTAATAGTGAAAACCAGCAAGGATAAAGCCGTTGAAGAACTTAAGGAGAAGATCGAGACCCTTGAAGTTAGACTGAATGCCCTCAACAGACAGGAGCAGAAGCTCAACGAAAAAATCAAGGAGCTGACTCAAAAAATACAGTCAATGCTTAGGCCAACAGCTGGCTGATTCTCTGTCCAATTTTAATCTTTAACCCTTGTATGGTGATTGGAATGACAAAAAGGGTTATTCACATTGGACTACCAGAGCTCGGTGAAGATGAGCTCATTGCTTTAGGGGAGTTAGCTCAAGAGACTGCAATTGAGTACATATTTGAGCATCTGGCAAGGAGTGAAGTGAAGGACATAGAGGTTACAGCCAGAATAAACAAGGAAGAGACACTTGATTTGGAGCTTGAGATATACCTTGAGGTACCAATATTTGTGAAGGTTGATGTTGATAAGCTGGTTGAAGAGGCTTTGGAATTAGCCTATGAAAAAGTTGAGGAAAGGTTGAGGGAAATTGCGGGGCAAAATAAAACTTAAGCGATTTTTGGAGGAGGCAAAAGAAAAGGAATATTCTTTTCTGCTCTTATGTCACCACAATGCTGATCCAGATTCATTGGGTAGTGCAATTGCTTTTTCTCGATATCTCAACAGTATGGGTTTAAACAATCGAATTGGCGTTGCTCAAAGCGTCTCTTCTTATGCGAAGCGTTTGTTATCCTTTGCAAAAGTAGAAAAAGACCCTGAAGTTAAAGAAGATGTGGTTATCATATTCGATACTTCATCAATTGAACAGCTTGAACCAGTCGAAATTCCAAAAGATAAGTTTGTAATTGTAATTGACCATCACATCGAGAAAGAAAATCCAATAAAAGCCCACATAAGAATTGTTGATTCTTCGAGAGCATCAACAGCTGAAATAGTGTGGGAACTCTTAAAGTACTTCAACTTTTATGACGAAATTGCAGCAAAAGCAATACTTGCGGGAATAGCAACAGACACGGCTAATTTCAGATACGCAAATGCAAAGACATTTAAAACTGTAAGCGAGATTCTTGAGAGATTTCCAATCCAGATGGGGGAAATCTACAACTTAACAGCCCCAGTAAGTGACGAGAACATCGACCAAGCGAAAAGAATGGCTATTTTAAAGGCATGTCAGAGGATGGAGATTAAAAAATTCAGAAAATACATAATAGTGACATCCAAAGTCTCTGCTTATGAATCTTTAGCATGTAAAGTCTTTCTCCAGCTTGGAGCGGACGTTGCAATAGTGGGGAGTGAAAAGAAGGGTGTTAGGATTTCTGCAAGAGCAAAGGAGCATTTAGTAAAGAAGGGGCTTCACTTAGGCAAAATAATGGAAAAAGTTGGTTCAATCATTGAAGGCTCAGGAGGAGGTCATGCCGGAGCTGCTGGGGCAAATGGTAAGAGAGATCTTGATGAAGCCATTAAGTTTTTAGTGAAAGAGATTGAAAAATTCTTGAGGGGGATTTAAATGGCACGATGCCCAATATGTGGTGAGGCATTAAAATGGGAAGAGCTAATTGAGCAGATGCTCACGCTTGAAAACTTTAGTGAGCTATTAGCTGATAAGGGAGCATTTATTTCTGCATTTGAGGAATTTATTTTTATGTGTCCACATTGCAAAGAGGAATTTTATGGTAAACACCTTGAAATTAAAGAAGCAGAAAAGGTCTTTGAGTTGTTGAATGACTTTAAAGGTGGGATAGATTACGAAAACAAAAGAGTTAAGCTGAAGCTAACCAACTTGCTTGCCCTGGATATGATGCTTGAGGAGTGGGATAAGAGGGTTAAGCGGTGAACTCGATGAGGGAAATTGAAAAGCTCATTAAGGAAAGGAAAATAAAAGATGCCATAGAAGTTGCCCTCAAAATGGAGAACACAATTTTAAAGCTTGAAGTTCTGGCGTATATTCTGCGGTCTGTTGATAGTAGAGATCATCGGGAGTTCATTTTTTCTCAGATGTTTGAGGTTGCTGAATCTTTAGATCGCCCTCAGGACAAAGCTGTTGCTCATGCAATACTGGCGTATTCAGCATATGTTATGGGAAAAGAGAAAGTTGATGAGCATCTTTTTCAGAAGGCTGTTGATATTGCAAAATCTTTGCCCCATCCATCTTGGAAAGCAGATGCCTTGGCTGACATTGCATATTATATGGCAAAAGCTGATTTGTTTGAAGAGAGCTTCAAAACTTTCCTTTTAGCTTACAATACAATACGCGGTTCAAAGGAGCCCTATTCAATTACAGTCTCGGTTCTTTCAAATATTGCAAAGAGGTTAGTTAGGGCTGGAGATGATATTCCAAACAAAATCTCAATTCAATTTTACAGCCTTGCAAAAGAGATTTATCAGTCCATTCGCTTCATGACCCAAGCAAAACTGGTTAATGAAAAGATAGAATTTGTCCAAAACGTTCTTAAGCGGAAGAACTTAGCCATTGCTGAATTTCTTGGAAAAGGTGACATTGAAAAAGCAATTGCCTCAATAAGGTACCTTGATCCAAAAGAACGAGTGCTGGGACTCTTAGAGATCTCTTATTGGTTGATTCTTCATGATAAACCAGAGCTGGCAAGAAAAATCTTGACCGATGCTTTCAACATGATGCTGACAGGCAAGTTCAAGCCCAATGACATGGAGTTGGTGAGAGTTGCCCAAAAGTTCATGAAAATAGGACTTCTTGAAGATGCGTTGATATTGGCAGGGATAATTGAAGATGGACTCAAAGCCTCAGAAGTTCTGGGTGATATAGCCTTAACATATGCTCGCTTTGGAAAAAAGGAGAAAGCTCTTTCAATAGCTGAGGGCATTCAAAACGAAACTGTTAAGAGTAGGGTTCTAAAAGCTCTGAAAGGTGAGGGGGATGTGGAACACGAGTAAGGATTACCGCTTACTCACCGCAGAAAAAGCGGTTGAGCTGTTCTTAAAGACAATTGAACATGCCAAATTTAAAGGCAGATGGGACAAGAAGAAGGCGATAAAGTTGGCCAAGGAAATGATTCCCGAGCTGCAGGCAATGAGATACTCATATCTTGATCCCAAGGAACTCATTGATACTCCACAAATGGAGGCTCTTAAAGAGAAAGCCCAAGGGATAATTGAGGCATTAGGTGGAGAGGAGTGGCATCACAAATTCTTAAGCTTGGCTGACAAGAGTGAAAAAGAGAAAGTGGAGGAAGCAGTTGCTAAAGTTAGATTTTTCCTCAACACAATACTTAATTTGGACAAGAGATTAGCTTTAGGAAAAATCAATGACCCAGTAATTGCCGTGGATATAAAAGTCGGTGAGGTCATGAGCGTAGGAAAGCATCCAAATGCTGATAGACTTTTGGTTTGTAATGTGAACATTGGGGATAGGGCGATAACAGTTGTTACAAATGATTTAACAGTTAAAGAAGGGAACAGAGTAGCTGTTGCTTTGTTGCCGCCAGTGAATTTCAGAGGAATTGTCAGCGAAGGAATGTTTCTTGGTGCTGGAGAAGGAGTGCTGAAAGATGTGAAAGGAGAAATTGGAGGATTACCTAAGGGGATTCCGCTCGATGCCTTGAAAGAGACAAGGAACTTAGTGGAGGCATTCTTGAAAAGCTAAACACATTCTCTCGCTCTCTTTAAATCCTCTTCACTCAAACGCCAGCCCATAGCACCGAAGTTCTCTTTTAAATGTTCTTTATTGCTTGCCTTGGGGATTGCAATTACATTTTCGTGCCAAATTAAATAGTTCAGTGCAACTTGAGCAGCCGTTCTGCTGTATTTTTCCCCTATTTTGGCTAAGCATGGATTTCGAGCTAACTGTCCCTTTTCCAGCGGTGTGTATGCTATTAGAGCTATATTCTCCTTTTTCATATATTCAAGAAGGCCTGTTCTTTCAACTCGTCTATCCATGAGGGAATACTTCACTTGGTTTGCTACAATTTCGTATTTTCTCATGATCTCCTGGCTTCTCTTCAAGAGCTCCAAATCAAAGTTGCTGACACCAATGTAGCGTATAATCCCTTCATCAACCAAATCCTCCAGCGCCCATAAAGTCTCTTTGATCCTCTCAAAATCATCAATTGGCCAGTGGAGCAAATAAAGATCAATATATGTTCCAAGCCTCCTTGCACTGTTCCGAGCGGCTTTCTTTGCTTTTTCATAACCAAAATTGGTGGGCCAAACTTTGCTGATGATGAAAATACTATCCCTTTCATATTCCTTAATGGCATTTCCGACTATTTCTTCGCTATGTCCAGCACCATAGAATTCAGCAGTGTCAATTAAGTTAATACCTAAATCTAGGCCGTAGCGTAAAGCTTCAATACTCTCTTTATCTCTTGAATAATCTGCCCTTTCTCTTCCACCTATCCCCCATGTGCCCATCCCTACTGCTGTAACCTTGTCATTTCCGATTTTCTTTAAGTCATTAAACGGAATTACCCTCTTCACGTCATTCACCCGAAAATTAATTTTGTGTTAACATTTATTAATTCAATGATGGAGGTCTCATTGATGATGAATACGGGGCCACCTGAGTGATGAGGAAATTTCCCCCAATGCTGATATTCCAAAAATCTATATACTTCTATATCTCTAACTTTACTGTGGGATGGAAATGGTAAGCTCACACTTCAAACATATTCTCCTCAAGCTTGGGCTTGACGAAGAGAGGATAGAGATCTTAGAAATGAAAGGTGGCATAGTTGAGGATGAATTTGAGGGTTTACGCTATCTTAGGTTTAAAGACTCAGCGAAAGGCTTAAGAAGGGGAACTGTTGTTTTTAATGAATCTGACATTATTCTTGGGTTTCCTCACATAAAGAGAGTTGTCCATCTAAGAAATGGTGTAAAGCGAATTTTCAAAACCAAGCCCTTCTATGTGGAGGAGAAAGTTGATGGGTATAACGTTAGAGTTGCTAAGGTTGGAGAGAAAATTTTGGCTCTAACAAGAGGCGGTTTTGTTTGTCCGTTTACCACTGAAAGGATTGGGGACTTCATAAACGAGCAGTTCTTCAAAGATCACCCTAATTTAATTCTCTGCGGTGAGATGGCAGGTCCAGAGAGTCCATATTTGGTCGAAGGTCCGCCATATGTCGGGGAGGATATTCAGTTTTTCCTCTTCGATATTCAAGAAAAGAGAACTGGGAGGAGCATACCAGTTGAGGAAAGGATAAAGCTGGCTGAGGAATACGGTATTCAGAGCGTTGAAGTCTTTGGTCTTTACAGCTATGAACAGATTGATGAGCTTTATGAGCTGATTGAGAGGCTCAGCAAAGAGGGGCGAGAAGGAATAGTCATGAAAAGTCCGGATATGAAGAAAATCGTGAAGTATGTGACGCCCTATGCAAATGTTAACGACATAAAGATTGGCTCAAGGATTTTCTTTGATTTGCCTCACGGCTACTTCATGCAACGCATAAAGAGGTTGGCATTTTATATCGCAGAGAAGCGCATAAGGGGCGAAGACTTTGATGAGTATGCAAAAGCTCTTGGAAAAGCTTTGCTCCAGCCCTTTGTGGAGTCAATATGGGACGTTGCGGCTGGTGAGATGATTGCTGAGATCTTCACGGTTAGGGTAAAGAAAATTGAGACTGCTTATAAGATGGTATCCCATTTCGAAAGGATGGGGCTTAACATCCATATTGATGACATTGAGGAACTTGGCAACGGTTACTGGAGGATTACATTCAAGAGAGTTTATGACGACGCAACTAAAGAAATCAGAGAGCTTTGGAACGGGCATGCTTTTGTTGATTGAAGATTTAACTTTTTCCAACCTTCTCCACGAGCTCATCCAACACTTCTTTGAACTTGGCAGCATCTACCCATTTAATTCCCATCTTTTCAGCCCATGTTAGAATACCAACATCCGCTGAAACTATTATTGCATCGAGCTCTTTAGCCAATAAAATCAGCTCAAAATCTTCTTTGCTGTCCACTATTCCCTCTCTTAGAGCTTTTCTGTAGTTTCTACGGAGCTTTTGGATAATCTTATCAACATTATCGGTGTCGAGAACACTCTCTCTAACAGCTTTCTCCGCAACTCTCAACCCTTTATCAATTCTCCGTCTAATGTCTTCAATCAGCTCATAGACCACAAAAGCCGGAATTTTGATGTCATGAACGTTTGGAGGCTTCTTTATTATGTAAAGCTCAACATCAGGAGAAACCTCGCTCTCATCAACGAAGTGCATAATCTCCCTATAAATTCCGGGAGACATATAAAATTCAACCTTACCAAACAGCTTTTCAGCATATTCCAAAAACTTCTTCATGGCCTCAGTTGGTGTTTTGCCGAATTTTGCCCTGACATCTGGATTGACAAAAATACTGGTATCAAGGACAAAGCGAATCATTGCAACCACAAGTTTATTTAGTCCTTTTAGTTTTAAAATCCTTAGGTGATAAAATGAAAGTTGGAGTTATCTTTGGAGTTAGCGAAATTGCAGACCCAAAAAAGTTTGAGAAAAAAGCGTCGCAGTTTTTAACAAGGCTTTCTGAGGAGTTTGAAGTTATTGGTGGAGCATTTATTTCGACAAAAAAAGAGTTTAAAGATCTCAAAGAAGAAATAGACTTCAATAAGGTTGATGCGATAGTTTTATACCCATTAACTGGGGGAACCGAAAATCCGCTGAAGGAGTTTGCAATCTACAGAAAGCCAGTGATTCTCTTTGGGGATTCCTTCAACAACTCAATAGCAGCTGCTGTAGAGATCAGGGAGTACCTAAGAGACAGACTTATACCTTCAACACTGGTTACAAGTTATGAAGAGCTTAAAGCAGCCCTTCTTGGCTATGATGATATGAAAGAGATGCTCGATAAGTTCCTAAACTTGAGACTTGGGTTAATTGGCAGAATTTCTCCATGGCTCATTAACGAGAAGTTTGAGCTGCCTTATGTTCATATAAGTCTGAAGAAGTTTTATGAATATTATGAATCTGTAACTGAGGCAGAAGGATGGAAGGTCATTGAGAATGTAATAGCAAAGGCAAGGGAGATCAAAGAGCCTAACAGGGAAGATCTTGTAAAAGCTGGCAGAATTTATGTTGCACTAAAGAGAATCATTGAGGACTATAAACTTGATGGCTTTACAATAGGTTGCTTTGATCTTATTGGAAAGATTAAAGCAACACCATGCTTGGCATTGGCATTGTTCAATGCCGAAGGAATACCGGCGGCTTGTGAGGGGGAGCTTAACTCCTTGCTTGGAATGGCAATAATTAGAAAATTCTTCAATAAACCGGCATTTATGGGCAATATAGCTGATTATGGAGAGGATTATATAATTTTGGCACATTGCACTGCTCCCTTAATCGCTGGCTATACTTTAAGGTCCCACTTTGAAAGCGGTATGGGGGTTGGAGTTGAGGTAGATTTGCCTCGAAAAAAAGCATCGCTCCTTAAGATAAGAGGAAGAAAAGCTGTTGTGGCCAGTGTTATGGTAGCTGAAAGAGAAAAAAGTGAGCAGAGATGCAGAACCCAGCTTAAGCTCAAAATTGAGGACGCTAAGGACTTTGTGGATGGTACATTAGGAAATCATCATCTTTTGGTCTATGTTGACAGCGAAGAGCTGGCTGATCTGTTAAGTGAGCTTGGGTTTGAGGTTATGCTTTACTGACTTTTATTTTCCCAATATCTTTGCGAGAACTCTTTTTATTTTTGAAACAATTGATTCATGCTCGCTGTTCTCCGAGGCAGCATTTTGTTGATATTCCTTTGCCCATAGCTCAGCATCTTTCTTCTTCATCTCATAACGTGATATTGGGTCTTTTATCACTCCACCTATGCTAGGGCTCAGGATTACCACCGGGGATTATTACCATTGCATCCTATTTAAGTTTTTACTCATATCATGTAAACTGGCGCAAGCTTTATAAATTCTTGATCTTTATTATACTTTGGTAATTAAAACTGAAAAATATCAAGCTCTATAATTATAGTGTTAGTGAGGTGAGAATGTGGAGGAAAAGACAAAGAAAGTGATTATCTGGTTAATAGACAAGTTTGTAGATTTTATCATTATAACAGCCGGTGTTGCTTTAGGCATAATAATTGCTGCAGGCTTTATCGCAAAGCACATGATTGCAGCACTTCCATAGGGGGGAGTAAATTGAGAGGGCAAGCGGCAATTGAATATTTGTTCATGATTTTAGTGGCACTACTCATAGTAAGCTTAGTTATACGATACATAAAGAACATAGCCAATGAAGCTGGTCAGACAATAGAAAATGCCACAAGGGTATTATTGAGAGAGCTTCAGAGTTCCTATTCAAATATTGGAAAATAAAAGAAATGTCAAGATTTTCTTGCATATAATATAACACCCATAATTGAAAGCACAACCAAGGCTATTGGAATTGGATGTAATGTCGCTCCTACTAATCCAAGTGCACCAAAGATAACCCTGAGTTCTTTTCTTATTGGTTTCTTATAGTAACCCGTGATAGCTATTGATAGGAGATACATTATGAGTATTGTTGCTATGAAGTAGTAAAGTACTCTGAGTGCAACTTCCGGGGTCCACTGCTGGACTGTTATCAGGAACATTTCTGGATGAGTAAAGTATATGTATGGTCCAATGTAGCCGGCTAAGGCATATTTAACCGAATTAGTTGCGGTTTTCCAGAAGTCTCCTCCAGCTAATGCTGAACCCGCGTATGCTGCCAAGGCAACTGGAGGTGTTAGATCAGCAAGTATTCCAAAGTAGAACACGAAGAAGTGAGCTGCTAACAGTGCAATTGGGGTTGCATACCCTGGAACCGATGCAGAGTAAACTGGATTGTTTGCCACAGCGTTAAAGACTGCTGGAGCCGCTACCAATGACGTGATAACGTAGTTTGCGGTTGTTGGCACACCCATACCAAGTATTAGGCTGAATATCATTGCCATCATTAAGAGCAACAGTAGGTTTCCTCCGGCTAAATCAACAAGTCTGTATCCAAGAGACGTTACCAGACCTGTCATTGTAAGGACACCTTGAATTAAACCAGCACTTGCTGCTGCAAGCATAACTGTTGTGCTTGTCTTACCTGCACTTATCATGGACTCATAAGTTGCTGAATACATTGCTTTGCCGCCTTCTGTTTTAGATTTGTATCCCACTATAAGGGAGAATATTATTCCAAAGACACCACTCATTAAAAGGATTTCTTCTTTTCTCATATAGAGGAACTTTCCAAGTGCCACAAGGAATATGAACAGCATGCTTATGTAGAATTTTTCGTTGAACTCTACTTTGTCTGTTGTAATTGCCATGATGATTAGTGCCAGACCGATTATCAGGAGAATAACCCCCACAGGTTTTGCATGCTGTCTTCCTGTGAACATTAGGAGGGTTGTAATAAGAACTGTTGCCACATAAAGTGGTTCATGTCCAGGAATTTCATCTTTTGAAACCCATGCAACCCAAATTGCAATACCCAATGAAGAAACTGCTGCAATGTGTGGAGCAATTCCCCATACCAACGCAACGGTAATTACAACGATTGGTAACAGTATATATAGTTTCCTTAGGAAGTATTTAATAGGTTTAAAGTGTTCTCTTGGCATTCCCTTCAATCCTAAGCGTTTAGTCTCAAGATCAATGAACAGATAGACCCCTGAGTAATAGATCAATGCCGGCAGTACTGCTGCAATGATAAGCTTATTATATGGGACACCAAGAAACTGTGCCATGATAAATGCAGCCGCACCCATCACTGGAGGCATCAGCTGACCTCCAGTTGAAGCCACGGGTTCAACGGCACCGGCGATCTCTGGCGGATAACCTGCTTTTTTCATAAGTGGGATTGTGAATGTTCCTGTTGTTAGAACGTTGGCAACTGAACTTCCGCTTACTGTTCCCATCATACCACTTGAGATAACAGCTGCCTTTGCAGGACCTCCAGGTCTTGGGCCAAATATTGATATCATGAATTCGGTGATGTAGTCACTTACTCCAATTTTCAGCAAGAATGCCCCAAAGAATACGAACGCAAAGACGTAGATTGTCATGACGTAGAATGGGATACCAAAAATACCCTGATCGAGGTAGAGATACTGGGCTATGCGTGTCCAGTTGAAACCCGCATCTTTTATACCATAGAGAAGGAATACAGTGACTATTGTTGGCAGGATCCATCCTATTGCTCTTCTGGTGGCTTCTAAGACCAGGATTATGGCAAGAAAGCCAAATATAACATCTGTCTGGTTAACGTCATAGTACACCATATATGTCGGCCATCTCCAGAATTTATATAGTGCGGCTGCTAATCCAAGGAGTATTAAGATGTAGTCTATTAGCTGCACTTTTTTGAGATACTTGTCCTTCTTTATTATTGGGTATCTAAGGAATGCTATAACAAATATCATGCCCAAAACAAACGCCATTACCTGCTGATCCTGAAAATCAAGCTTTAAAATTTCGATTCTTATGCCTAATCTGTCAAATAGGGAATATACTGTAAATGTAAAGTTAAATATAAACAGTATCTCGAAGATACCTATGAGTATTGCTGCAGCCTTTACCACGTTTTCCAGCTTTGGTGGTAGTGTTCTCGTTTTTTCGAGTGCTATTTTCTTTTCGATTTTTTCAAGATTCTCTCCCATAATCAACACCTCCTACTTATTATCAACAATATTGGAACCCTTCTAATCTCAATTTTCATGATGCCGTCCTCTTTTGGCTGGACAAAAACAATTTTATCATTGATTTTGATGGTAGCATTGTTAATGGGGATGAACCAATACTCCCATTTCTTTCCAAGAAATTTGTTCATCTTCTTTACATAGAAACTCCCAGCTCGATAGTTGAAGTCCACTGGTTGTCCTGCAAGAAACTCCTGCCATCGTTCCTCCACGGCAAAAATACCTCGCTTTGAAACACGATACACATCCACGACTTTGGTTAGCGATACGCTGTGAGTATAACTAATTTCGAGTGTGGAATTTGAGCCAAGGAAATAATAACATGCGGTATTCTCAAATTCTATTCCAATTACGGAAACCGGGACAAGCATTACAACTGCAATTAAAAGCAAGAAAAAAAGAAAAAATTTCTTCAAAAAGTTCACCCCATCATCCCTTAAGGTTGTCTGGAACTTTTATGCCGTGTTCTTCATAATATTTGACGGCTCCTGGGTGGAGTGGTATCATAAGACCATCAAAGGCATGCTTCATGTCGATCTGCTTTGCAACTTGGTGAGCCTTGGCTAATTCATCAATGTTCTCATAGAGTATCTTAGTAATCTCATAAACAACTTCGTCTGGCAAGTCTTTGTGAACGACAAGTGTTGCTTTGACTGCAATTGTTTGTGTGTCTTCGGTCATTCCTTTGTATGTTCCTTTTGGAATAATTACCTTAACATAGAAGGGATATCCCTGGTCATGAAGCTTTTTAATGACATCGTCCGGGATTGGAATTAATCTAACTGGGACCTTAACTGCAATCTGATCAATTGCTGGTGCAGGATATGCAATAACTGTGAACTCAGCATCTACCTGTCCAAGGACTAAGCTTTGAGCAGCTTCCTCGAAGGTCTGGTAAACTGGTTCAATTTTGTCCCAGACTCCAGCTGCCTTGAGAACTCTCTCGGCTGTTGCAGCAACACCGCTACCTGCGGCACCAACGACAACCTTCTTACCGGCCAAGTCTTGGAGTGTTTTGATGTCGCTGTCGGCTCTTACAACAATCTGGACAGGTTCTGGATAGAGGGTTCCTATACCTCTGAGAACCTTAATTGGGTTGCCCTCGAACTGATATTTTCCTTCCCAAGCATACCAGGTAACATCATTCTGAGCTATAGCAACTTGGGCTTCTCCTTTTCCTATTGCTTTACAGTTAGCAACACTTGCTCCACTTGTGACGGCTTTTGCGGCAATTAGGTTACTCTTTTTGTTTATAACTTTTGCAAGCATTGAACCAATTGCAAAATAGACGCTACCAGGACCAGAGCCGGTATAGATGGTAATTTCGTACTTTCCTTCTTCGTTCTTTGTCACAATCGGTGCTTGAGTTTGTGTGCCGGTTGTAGTTGTTTTTTGGGTACATCCTGCGGCTACTAAGGCCAACACCAAAACAAAAACCAAACCTAAGGCTTTCCACCTTCTCATTTTTAGCCACCTCAAGGAAGTGGGGGGACTATGCCCCCCAGCATCTTAATTGTTTACAAACTTAAACATTATATATTTTTTGTTTTTTTGGAAGATTTACATACAAGTAAACAAAGGAAAGGATAGAGAGGCGAAAATTTTTCAGTAGTAGTACCAGATTGTCCAGTAATCGTTGGGGTCTTCTCCTATACTTTCAAGGTACTCAAGGTATTCTTTGATTGGGACATCTGGATACGTATAGAGCTTGGTCTCGCTGATACCCTTTTCCCATGGATGCATAAGATATATCCTGCTTCCATCGGGTCTGATTCCAACCAACTCCCTATCTTGCCATGCTCTCAGATGGTTCTTACCCATTCTTGGGACATTAAAGACAGGCTCGTCTGGTCTGAACTGTCCGGGTAATAGTCTTGCTTCTTCTTTTCTCTCCTGGACAACCCTTGCTATTGGCACGAGGTAATCTTTCTGCTCAATCTTACCCTTTGGATAGAATGTATAGTATGGGTCAATTCCTACTTTTCTCAGAGCAATTCTCAATGCAACATTTTCGAATCTCCTGCTGACGTTTCTCTGATAAACAAGCTGGTTGTATATGTATATTCCTTGTCTTCTTATCTTATATGCTGCTTCAGCCATTTCAGGTGTTACCTCATAAGCAGTCTCTACATGAGTTGAAATTGAAACGTTTCTTTTTCCTGGCTCTATGTATGAGCCAAGTATCTCTGCCAACTTATCGGTAATTCTCATTGGAACTGTCACAAAAATCCTGCTTCCCCACCTGATGTTAACAACATGATCAAATTCCGAGAGCCTGCTCATAATCTTGTCAATAATCTTGTCACTTAGCGCTAAAGGATCCCCACCGGTGATTAGGACGTCAAGCATCGACTCATGTTCACCAAACCACTCTATCGCTGCTTCAATCTTGTCCCATCCTGGGAATGAGCCTGCCATGAATGGCTCAAGAACTTCCCAGTTTCTCTGACAGTAAACACATATTTGTGGGCATGTGTCGTAAGCTTTGAGAATAGCTATTGTGACATATCTTCTTGTAATAAGGTCAAGTGGTGAAGTGTCGTGTTCTCCCATGAAGTCGAAGTAGTATTCTCTGTCCTCTCTATGCTGGAGCATGTTTGAGACATACCATGTGGGTGGCATTACTTGCCTTCTTACATGTCTGTCCTCTTTATATGGATTCTCAAAGTCCCAGAGGTGCAAATAGTAGGGAGTAATTCCCCAAGGTATGCCATACTTCACGGCGATTTCTACTTGTTTCAAATCTTCTTCTGGAACTTTTACTATCCCAAGTTCATTCAGTTCTCTAAGGGTTTCAAGACCTTTTTCTCTCTTTAGCACGTGGGAGAACTGCCATCTATAGTCAAACCATTCGTCCTCAGTTATGCCCCAGTATTCCATAAGTTTTTCTCTCTGTTTCTTTCTCTTTTCAATAATATGCTTGTCAAGACCGCTCGGATACTTTTTGAGATAGCTCTTAATGTATTCCCATACTTTGTCGAGATACTCCGATCTCATAAGGGCAGCTTTTCTTCCTTTTATTTTGCTGAAATCAACAAATTTGACTCCAGCAGCTTCCAGTTTTGGTCCGAGCCATCCTTTTGAATATCCTGTTACTCCAGCCATTGCCTTGAAGAGGTGCTTGAACTCTTCCACAAAACCTTCTGTGATTATGCTTAGAACCCTTTTGTCGCCTTTTGTGGCTTTCCAGAGATACTCCAATGTAGAAAATCCAGCAGCCTTTTCGCCATATTCAGAGATTATGTTTAAGAACACATTTATAGCCTCGATGGCAAGCCATCTGTCCATTGCATCGACGTCAATGTCCCCATTCTTGTATTTCCACAGCAAATCTTCAGCGAATCTTCTTAGCTTGTCTCTTGCTTCCTCAACATTTTCGCTGGTGAGCAGGATCTCTTTAATTTCAGGAAGAGGATCAAAAATTTTCAAAAAATCTTCATGATTAATTCCCTGTTTTAATCCCCAGGGGGACTCTTCAATGTTAAACGTTGAGACTGCGCTTTCCATTTGCTTTTCCATGCCTATCACCTCATGCCCATATTTGGGCATTAGTGCCCCTCAGATGCATAAGTGTACTTATCACATCATTGGGGCTATTTTACAGATGTTAATGGATATATGTAGTGTTATATATTTTGCGTTTACAAGCATGTAAAACATTACAAAATTCAAATTTATCAGTTAATATAATGAAAAAATTTTACATAATTGGTCATTTCTTTCTAAAATTTTGCTGAACATTTCTAAATATATGGCTTATAATCCAAATTGCCTTGATAAATGTAAATAATTGTTGAAAGAGTTGAAATGTTAAGGATATTGGTGTTGCTTGCTTGGATATATTATCCATCATAAAGTAATTTAGACATTGTATTAAGAATATAACACTTTACTGAGCTTTTACAAAAAGCCTTTTAATAATTAAACACTTGTGGTCATTTGGGGATGATTGGATGAAAATCATAATGACGACTAAAATTGATTTGGCTTCAGCGAATATAAAGCAAAAACTAATTGAAAACTTTGGATTTAGGGAAAGTGATGCCAAATTTGACAGTAACGTAGTGTATAAGAAGGGAGACATTTTGATTCTTACAACAAATCAAGAGATGATATATTATGACTATTTAGACAAAGAAATCGAAAGGCAGCTAAGTATCAGACCAGAACTTATCATTTTTGCTTCAAGACATTCAAGCAAACAGAAACTGCCTACTTTGACAACTCATGTTACTGGAAACTGGGGTAAATCAATGTACGGTGGCAGAGATAACAGCTTGGCTATAGCCCAACCAACTGCAATGAAGCTGGCATTATTGAAAATGAGTGAGCTCAATGATTTGGGATGGATGGTCTGTTATGAGGCAACACATCATGGACCGAGTGAAGTTAATGTCCCCTCGCTTTTCATCGAAATCGGTTCGAGCGAAAAAGAGTGGGTTAATGACAGAGCTGGAGAGATTTTGGCAGAGACAATAATGTATGTCATCAGCAATTACTCAAAGAAGGACTTTAAAGTTGCTATTGGAATTGGTGGAGGACACTATGCCCCAAAGCAAACAAAAGTCGCACTGAGTTCAGAGCTTGCTTTTTCTCATATTGCAGCAAAGTATGCTCATCCTATATCCAGAGAGATGCTGCTAAAGTCTATTGAAAGAACAGCCGAACAAGTTGAGGCAATATACGTAGATTGGAAGGGCAGTAAAGGTGAAACAAGGCAGTTAGCAAGATCCTTGGCAGAGGAACTTGGCTTGGAGTTTATCAAAGATTAGCTGGACAAAATCTTTAAAGCATTTCATCTTCAAATTTAAGAATTAGCTGTGTAATCTTAGCTAAAATTTATATATTGCTTTAAACTACAGAATTTACCAGATGTTAAATTGTTTCCATAGGAGGGTGAAGAAATGTTAAAGTTAATTGAAAGTGCAATAGAAAGAACATCCCAAGAGGCGGACAAGGTGAATGAAGTACAAGTTCCTCAAAGCGATGTTGATGAAGAGCTTAGAAGAATTTTAGAGCAGATACAGGCTAAGATCTATGTCGTTGGTGTCGGCGGTGCTGGTTGTAATACAATAAATAGAATGATGGAAGTTGGTATTCAGGGTGCTAAGGTTATTGCAATTAACACTGATGCTCAGGATTTGCTCAAGGTTAAGGCTCATAAAAAGATACTCATTGGTAAAGATCTCACAAGAGGATTAGGGGCTGGAAACAATCCAAAAATCGGTGAAGAAGCAGCAAAAGAAAGTGAAAAAGATATCAGGGATGCTCTTGAAGGAGCGGATATGGTTTTCATTACCTGCGGCCTTGGTGGAGGTACTGGAACGGGTGCAGCTCCAATTGTTGCTGAACTGGCAAAGAAGATGGGGGCTCTAACAGTTTCCGTCGTTACACTCCCATTCACAGTTGAAGGCATTAGGAGAATCAAAAACGCTGAGTATGGTCTTGAAAGGCTCAGAAAGAACAGTGATACTGTTATTGTAATACCAAATGATAAACTCATGGAAGTTGCTCCAAACTTGCCAATTCACTTAGCATTCAAAGTCGCCGATGAAATACTTGTCCAGGCGGTTAAGGGAATCACCGAACTCATAACGAAACCTGGCTTAGTTAACCTTGATTTCGCTGATGTTAGGGCAGTCATGAAAGATGGTGGCGTTGCAATGATCGGTATTGGTGAGAGTGACAGTGAGAAGAGAGCACTTGAAGCTGCAACACAGGCTTTAAACAGTCCATTGCTTGATGTTGATATCAGCGGTGCCAAAGGCGCGTTGATAAGCATTGCTGGAAGTGATGTAAAGCTTGAGGAAGCACAGCAGATAATTGAGCTTGTTACAAGCAAGCTTGATCCTGAGGCGCAGGTAATCTGGGGAATTCAGCTTGATGAGGAGCTTGGTAAAACTATAAGAGTTATGGTTGTAGTTACAGGTGTAAGCTCTCCATATGCCGTTGTTGAGGAGGAAGCAACATATTTCTCTGAAGAGGGTGAGAAAAAAGTCATTCACCTCGATCTGGAGGAACTTTGATCTTCTCTTTTTACCCCAAACTTTTAAAACCCAAACCCATACCTAAGATTAACAAAAGACTTAAAAAGCTACTGGGGTGTTAGATGTGCCAACAAAAGGATACATGGAAAAACTTAAAAACTTCTTATCAGAGTCCAAAAGGGTTTTATTAGTCACAAAAAAACCAAGCGGCAAGGAGTATAAAATGGCCGCAAAAATAACAGGCCTTGGAATAATCCTTATAGGTCTAATAGGCATGATTATCCGTATTATAGGTACTTTAATTACAGGTCAATGACGGCCTTTTGGTGATGAAGATGAGCGACAGCAAGATATTCGCAGTAAGGGTTACAGTGGGGCAGGAAGAAACAACCGCCAGATTAGTTTATAGTAAAGCAAAAACATACAACCTGCCAATCTACGCTATACTAACCCCCTCAAAAGTTAAAGGATACATCTTTATTGAAGCGCCGAGTAAGAGCGCGGTTGATGAAGCTATAAGAGGAATAAGACACGCGAGAGGGACTCTTCCGGGAGAGGTTGCATTCAGCGAGATTGAGCACTTCCTTGAAGAGAAGCCAGCTGTCAGTGGCTTCGAGCCAGGAGACATAGTTGAACTCATTGCTGGGCCTTTCAAAGGCGAAAAAGCCAAGGTCATTAGGGTGGATGAGGCGAAGGATGAAATTGTCGTTGAGCTCATCGGTGCAATAGTTCCAATCCCCGTTACAGTTAGGGGTGAATACGTTAGGCTTATAAGCAAACGGTCAAAGGAGTAGAGGGGTGAAGAGAATGCCAAAGCAAGTTGTTGAGGTTTTAGTTGAGGGTGGTAAGGCCACTCCTGGTCCTCCCCTTGGCCCTGCTATTGGTCCACTTGGATTAAACGTTAAGCTCGTCGTTGACAAAATAAACGAAGCAACAAAAGACTTTGCGGGAATGCAGGTGCCAGTGAAAATTATCGTTGATCCAGCAACAAAGCAGTTTGAGATTGAAGTGGGCACACCACCAGTTAGCCAGCTTATCAAGAAGGAGCTTGGACTTGAAAAGGGTTCAAGCGAACCAGTGAGAAACATTGTTGGTAATCTGACAATGGAGCAGGTCATAAAGATAGCAAAGGCTAAGAAGCACCAAATGCTTGCTGCTGATCTTAAAGCAGCTGCAAAAGAGGTCATTGGAACAGCATTGAGCATGGGAGTTACAGTTGAGGGCAAAGACCCAAGGGTTGTGCAGAAAGAAATTGATGAAGGAGTTT
Source organism: Thermococcus sp. SY098 (assembly GCF_035621495.1). Taxonomy (NCBI): domain Archaea; kingdom Methanobacteriati; phylum Methanobacteriota; class Thermococci; order Thermococcales; family Thermococcaceae; genus Thermococcus; species Thermococcus sp. SY098. The sequence goes on from NZ_CP141821.1 coordinate 1,870,836, forward strand.
ACGACGAGATATTTGCAAAGGCTGAGGAGAGCTGATTTAGGGAAAAGTTTAAAAGCTCCTCTTTTTACGAAATTTTGATTTTTCAATTTAGCTTAAATAAAAAAGATTGGAGGTCAGAAAAATGGCCTTTGACAGGCAAAAAATCGTGGAAGCGGTGAAGGAGGCTAAAGCCCGGGCTAAGCCGCGTAACTTCACACAGACCGTCGAAGTGGCAGTGAACCTTAAGGATATTGACCTCAGGAAGCCTGAGAATAGGTTCAAGCTTGAGGTTGTTCTGCCACATGGTAGAGGGAAGGATGTGAAGATCGCGGTCATCGCTGATGGTGCCGTTGCTGAAGCGGCTAAAAAGCTCGGGCTTGATGTTATTAGTGGTGAGCAACTTGAGGAAATAGCTAAGAGCCCAAGGGAAGCAAGAAAGTTAGCTAAGAAGTATGACTTCTTCATTGCCGCAGCACCGCTGATGCCGAAAATTGGTAGATATTTAGGTAGATACTTAGGTCCGAGAAACAAGATGCCAGTGGTTGTTCCACCGACACTGACAAACTTAGAGCCAATTGTCAACAAGCTCAAGAAGACGGTAAGAATACAGCTCAAGAACAATCCAGTCGTCCATGCTCCGGTGGGAACAGAGACCATGGATGATGAAAAGATTGCAGAGAATATAGAAACGGTTCTCAATGCGATCATTGGTAAGCTTGAGAGAGGAGAGAACCAAGTCAAGTCAGTGTACGTTAAGACAACAATGGGTCCAGCTGTAAAGGTGGAGGTGAGATAATGGCTCACGTCGCTGAATGGAAGAAGAAAGAAGTAGAAAGACTCGCCGAGATTATCAAAAGCCACCCAGTAGTAGCGTTGGTAGATGTCGCTGGAGTACCAGCTTATCCCCTCTCAAAAATGAGAGAGAAGCTCAGAGGAAAAGCATTGCTCAGAGTCTCAAGGAACACACTCATCGAACTTGCAATCAAGAAGGCAGCAAAAGAGCTCGGAAAGCCAGAGCTGGAAAAGTTAGTTGACTATATTCAAGGCGGAGCTGCAATCCTTGCAACTGAAATGAACCCATTCAAGCTCTACAAGCTCCTCGAAGAAAGCAAAACACCCGCACCTGCCAAGCCCGGCGTTCCAGTTCCGAGAGATGTTGTTGTTCCAGCTGGTCCAACTCCACTGTCACCGGGTCCAGTTGTCGGTGAGATGCAGGCTTTAGGAATTCCAGCCAGGATTGAGAGAGGTAAGGTTACAATCCAAAAGGACACAGTTGTTTTAAAGGCTGGGGAGATTATCACCCCACAGCTTGCAAACATCCTTAACAAGCTCGGCATTGAGCCCCTTGAAGTCGGACTTAACCTGTTGGCAGCTTATGAGGATGGGATCATTTACACACCAGAAGTCCTTGCAATTGATGAGGAAGAGTACATAAACATGCTCCAACAGGCTTACATGCATGCATTCAACTTGTCAGTCAACATAGCATATCCAACAGCCCAGACAATCGAAGCGATAATACAAAAAGCATTCCTCAATGCAAAGAGCGTTGCTGTAGAGGCTGGATACATCACAAAAGAGACTGCTGGAGACATATTTGGCAAGGCATTCAGGGTTGCCCTGCTCATAGCACAGCAGTTGCCAGAGGAGTTGCTTGATGAGAAGACCAAAGAGCTTTTAAACCAACAAGCTCAATTAGCAGTTGCCGCTCAACCTCAGCCAGAAGAGGAGAAAGTTGAAGAGGTTGAGGAGGAAGAAGAGGAGGAAGCATCTGAGGAAGAAGCCCTCGCTGGATTGGGGGCATTGTTTGGTTGACGCGCATCTAATAATTGAAAACTAAAGCTAATTTGGAGGTGTAAGGAGATGGAGTATGTATACGCTGCTTTATTGTTACACGCCGCTGGAAAGGAGATAACTGAGGAGAACCTTAAGGCTGTATTGGAGGCTGCTGGAGTTACTCCAGACGAAGCAAGGATTAAGGCATTGGTTGCTGCACTTGAGGGAGTTAACATCGATGAAGTCATTGAGAAGGCTGCAATGCCAGTTGCAGTTGCTGCTGCTCCAGCTGCTGCTCCAGCCCCAGCTGAGGAAGCTCCAGCTCAGGAAGAAGAGGAAGAGGAGGAAGAAGAGGCAAGCGAAGAAGAGGCTCTCGCTGGACTTGGAGCCCTCTTCGGCTGAAGTCTCTCTTTTTCCCTCATTCTATTCCTTCATTTCGAATTTTCTATTCGGCATAAAGCTTATCTTTTTGAAATCCCACTCACTCAATGGTGACATACGTGAATGAAGTGTTGCCTCCCGATATTCAAAAAGGGGAAGGGAAAAGCGTTGATGATTATCTTTCAGAGGGGTTTGATTTAATCATTTCAAATCCTAAAATTCTATTCCCGTTTGTAATACCTCTGATAGTTAATGTCCTCTATGGAGTTTATCTCCTTGGGCATTTCTTTAGAGGATTGCATTTCACTTCAATACAGCTTTTTAAAGTCTCTATTCCGAATTGGGGACATTTTTTGATGATATCAATATTGGCTGTCATAATAATTGTGGTTTTTATGCTGTGGGGAATTGAAAGCATTGCTTATTTTGTAGTAAAAGAGCAAAATATATCTAAAGCAATTAGCTTTGGAGTAAAACGGCTGCCAGTAGCTTTTGTTAACTACACAATTCTCTTGTTAATTATCTCTGCTTTCTTTGTTCCTCTTGTCGTCGTCCACTCTCTGTGGCTTATCCTCCCCTACAGCTTTTTAATTGCCATTTTAGTTTCTCCTCTGATTTTTCTTTTGTCACCGGTGATAATCGAGAAAACTTTTGGGATAGTTGATACCTTTGTACTCTATAAATGTACCTTCAGAAAGAGTCTGATTCTTGGGCTTCTTTACTCCCTTGTCTCATCTGCAGTTAGCTCTTTAATCCCAATAGTTGGAGGAGCGTTGAATGTTTTGCTCGTCATACCTGGGTTTGTTGCAACATATTCTCTTCTCTATAGAGATTACAGAGAGAAGGGAAGTAGGGTATCAGGATTTATTTCTTCTCTTTGATAAAGCCAAATGCTGACTCCCTTGATAATTTCCTCTATATGGCTTTGATGTTGGTTCTTCTAAGCGATGGAATACTATTTGGACAAATCTCTCGCCGTATTCAAGTTCGATTTCCTCGTTTGAGCCGTTAAAAATCCCCAGAGTCAAATTGCCATCCCAGCCCGGATCCACCCACGCAAAGCTTCCAATGAGTCCTTCCCGTGCTAATGAGCTTCTTAGTCTCATCTCACCCATAACATCATCTGGTAGCTTAATCCTCTCCAAGGTCAGAATTAAGGCATATCCTTTAGGTGGAATAACGACTTTCCCATCTTCTTTGACATTAATGAACTTTCCATTAACCATAGCTTCATTACCGACTCTTAAGTCATACCCTGCAGGCTGAAGGGATTTTTCACTGAATGGCTCAATTAAAATTTCCTTCACAATTTTATGGTCTGGCAGTATCATTTAATCACCGTAAGCTTTATGTAAAGCGCAAATTAAAATCTTTCTGAGGGCCCGTGGCCTAGTGGATAGGGCGTCGGCCTTCGGAGCCGGAGGTCGCGGGTTCGAATCCCGCCGGGCCCGCCAACAAGCTTTCTGATGAAAAATTTGATCAAAATTCTTTGTCCTATTTTAATTGCTGTTCTTTTAGGTATTTAGGTATTCCACTTAATTGGCAGTTCTTCAAAGGGCCATTCGAAAAGTGTCCTAAAGAATTTATAAGTTTCAACTAAACTTTGGGAAAGTTTAAAACTGCATCTCCGTGTTCCTCCCGGCTCTCCTCAACTATTGAGGATAATGCTTTCTTAACGTCTTCTACTTCCTCCATCCCATAAGCCACAGTTATGTCTTAGCCTCTGAAATCTACTAATTCTGAGTAGTTAGTTTTTCTTAAAAAGCATACTTGTGTCTTTGTTGCTTAATGTTGCTGTCAAGTGTTGGTAGGTGACCCTCTCTCTCATGATGAAATCTGCTTTTATGTCTTTTCTCGAACAATGAGAGTTGTAGGATTTATACCTCCATGTATCCCTATATTTGAATAGAAGGCACTACCCAGGTGGTGCCTTATATTTCGCTGATTGTCTATATATCGGGGTATATCAAATCCAGCATATCTAAAAATTTTCAGTTGGGGATTTACATGTGATATATTAACGTACAGCTGATTAAAAGCCATGAGATTGCTCTATTTACCGAAAGGTTTATATATCTTTAAACGCAGAAAGAATATTGAAGAACCCTTTAAGGAGGTGTTGTGAATGGCTGAGTTGCCAATTGCCCCAATTGACAGACTTATTAGGAAGGCTGGTGCTGAGAGAGTCAGCGAAGAAGCAGCCAAGGTTCTTGCCGAGTACCTTGAGGAGTACGCAATTGAGCTTTCAAAGAAGGCTGTTGAGTTTGCCAGACACGCTGGCAGAAAGACAGTCAAGGCCGAGGACATCAAGCTCGCCATTAAGGCTTGAGGATATTGCTCTTTGCTTCTTAGCTTTTCTATTTTGATTTTTGGGCAATTTTTAAAAATCTGTTCTGAAAGTTTTTATCATGCATGAAATAGCAATCCGCATGACAAAAAGGAATCATAATGCCTTTGTCCACCTCCTTGGGGCATTAGAGAGCCAGGGATTTGACATTGGTGAGCTTTTAATAACCAAGGACTTCAACGAAATCCTCAAAGCGAAGCCCAAAGTTGTTCTGTATTCTTTCTTCACTGAGGAAATTTGGGAAGTTGAGAAGGAAGTTAAAATCCTGAAGGAAAAATTTAGCCCTCTCTTAATTGCCGGTGGTTATCATGCTACCGCAATGCCAAAGCACACTTTGAATGTTTTAGGCTTTGATATTGCTGTAATTGGAGAAGGAGAAGAAGTTATCTATCAGCTTCTGACAACTCTAAAACAAACCAAATTTAAAATCACAAAGGAGCTATTGTCCATTCGCGGTCTGGCATTCTATTTGGATGGAGAATTCGTATTCACAGGATTTGCTAAAGTTGATGATTTTGCTAAGTTTCCTCCCTTTGCGGAAAGCTCTTTTTTAATAGCACCTATTGAGATAAGCAGGGGCTGTCCCTTTGGGTGCTACTACTGCCAGACACCTTACATTAAGGGATTTAGGATGAGACATAGGCCAATAGACCAGATTGTGAAGTATTCAAAAAGAATGAGGGATATGCGTTACATCACTCCAAACGCCTTTGCTTACGGAAGTCCAGGAGCAGTTTTAAAACTTGATAAACTTGAAGCCCTTCTAAAAGCTCTGCAACCGTTAAGAAAAGAAGGACGGCGTTTGTTTTATGGAACGTTTCCGAGTGAAGTGAGACCAGAATTTGTGAAGCCCGAGACTCTTGAGCTTCTCATAAAGTATGCGGACAACAGAAGATTAGCTATTGGGGCGCAGAGTGGAGATGATGCCATGCTTAAGGCTATGCACCGCTTGCATACAGTTCGTCATGTGATGGAAGCTGTTGAGTATATGATTGAATACGGGATTGAGCCGGTTGTTGATTTCATTGTCGGCTTGCCTAATGAAAGTGAAGAAAGCCAGAGAAAGAGCATTGAGCTGATGAAGTGGATTATGCGTAAGGGCGGAAAGGTTAGAGCCCACTACTTCATGCCCCTACCAGGAACTCCTTGGGCGAGGTGTAAACCTTCACCATTAAGTGAGGAGATGAAAAAATTTTTGGGCAGGATGGCCGCTAAAGGTTACATTGAAGGAGCATGGGGCATTCAGATTCAGCTTTCCAAAAAATTGCAGAGGTTGATTGAGGAATTTTATGAAGAGCCTATGAGCTACGTTGGGAAAGTTAAGGGGGTTTGCTGATTACTTCTTTTGGTTGTTTTAGTTTAATACTTGTTTCTTTTTGAAATTTTGTAAAGTTTTAAACTTTTGGTTCACGAAATTTTTATATTTCTTAGTTGCAAATTTTTATATGATAACCCGTTGGGGGGGGCGAATGAGGAGGAGAGCATTGTTGGGCATTTTTGTGATATTGTTGGTGGTTGGAGCATATGGAGTATATGTGGTTAGTTATCCACAGTACCCAAAAATTAATAAGTGTGTCAACCCTTTTAGGGAAGTTAAACCAATACACCAAACTCAAGAAAATTGGTCAAAAATTCATTTTATATTTGCAGTTTTAACAAATAGGGACTTATTGAAACTTGCTAAGCCGTGGAATATAGACTATAATCTGACTTGGGTTTCAAAATTTAAGCTTCAATATGGTAAAGAACAAGTCTCAATGACAGCGATAGCAATCGTGTTGAAAAATCACAAACGTGCAGTAGTAATGTACAAATTTTCTAAGCCAGTAGATGGAGTTTATACGTTGACTAAAGTGTTGTCGTTCTCAAACAATACTGCACACGTAACCTCCATGATAATAAATGGCTACGAGATACAAACTAGCTCATGTGTCAATGAGTGTGGCAGTTGTAATATTTTAGAACATTGTGAGTCTTATTGTTGCGAACCATGTGCAAATACTCAGTGTATGGCATATTGTGCTGCTCCAGGATGCTACTTAGCCTGTGGATGGCTGCCATATCCAATAGCACTTCCATGTTGGATGGCGTGTGCAGGCTTTTGCTGTGAATATGTCTGCTGTGGACAGGAGGGTGGAAAATGCGTGCCAAATTACATTGGGCCTTAACGTACCTCTCTAATATTTTTGATCCATTTCCGAGGAGCTTCATGAAAAGGTTCGTATGTTACCTAGGGGCTTCATCTGTTGTATATTTCTACGGTTATTCATCAACTGCTCTCTTAATTCTGGGAGAGCTTATTGCAATAGACCTCCTAATAACTGCAACTATCTTTCTATACAAACGGCATTACAGAACTAGCCCTAAAGCCTAATAATTTTTTTGTAGGTATCTTTGCGCATTTTGTCTGAGGAAGGGTACTTAATGTGAGAATGGTTCTCAAGGAACTGGTATAGTTAGAAAATTTAAGCCTTGGAGAAGCTGGGATACTGGCACTTTGAAACTTATGACATTACTCCACAGCAATAAGATTTATAACCTCATAAACTTCTCATCAACACGACGGCAAAATGTATGCCGAAAACTATAAAAGATTTGAACTGCTGATAGATAAATTGCGAGAGTTTGATGGTGCTATCATCGTGGAAGGTTTGCGAGACGAGGTGGCTTTAAGGAAATTGGGGGTCAGAGCGGAGATAATAAGGCTCTCACGCTTACCGCTCTCAGAAGTGGCTTTAATTGCTTCACAGTATCATGAGGTCATGATATTAACTGATTTGGACAGAAAAGGTGAAGAGCTGGCGAAAAAGCTGACTCAATATTTGGAAGGCTATAAATGCAGAGTAGATACAGAGACAAGAAAAGAGCTCAAAATGATTGCAAAAAAGGACATTAAGGGCATTGAGGACTTGTATGGACTCTACACTAAAGTCACTCTCCGTTTCTGACCCCCTTAAGGAGGGGATTTCCTTGAAAAGAAAAAGGACAGTGCTCCAACATATTTTGTCGGAAAAGCAAAAGTTTGAAAAAAGAAAGGTAGGTGGGAACATGTCAGCAAAGGACGATTTTGGAACAACTAAATATGTGATCTATGCTGAATTTGAGGCGAATGGAGTTGTTGAAAGACCTGACGTTGTTGGGGCTATTTTTGGTCAAACTGAGGGGCTACTTGGAGACGATTTGGATTTAAGAGAGCTCCAAAAGACTGGTAGAATTGGAAGGATAAAAGTTGAAGTTCATACAAAGGCTGGAAAAACATACGGAACAATTACAGTGCCATCAAGTCTTGATAGGGTTGAGACAGCTATCTTAGCAGCTGCACTGGAAACAATAGATAGGGTTGGGCCATGTGAGGCAAGGATTAAAGTGATAAAAATCGAAGATGTTAGGGCAACAAAGAGGAAATACATCATTGAGAGAGCTAAAGAGATACTTGAGACACTTATGGAGGAGGAAATTCCGGAGAGCCAAGAGCTCACTGAAGAAGTCAAAAAGGCAGTCAGGGCAAAGGAGCTCATTGAATATGGTCCCGAAAAATTACCAGCTGGGCCTCATGTGCCGTTTTCAGACTCAATTATCGTCGTTGAGGGAAGAGCTGATGTGCTCAACCTCCTCAAGCACGGAATAAAGAATGCCATTGCCGTTGAGGGAACTTCAGTTCCAGAGACAATTATCAGACTGAGCAAGGAAAGAATTGTAACGGCATTTACGGATGGAGACAGAGGTGGAGAGCTTATCCTTAAGGAGTTGCTGCAAGTTGCCGATATTGATTATGTGGCAAGAGCGCCAGAAGGAAAGGAAGTTGAGGAGCTTACAAAGAAAGAGATAATAAAAGCTTTGAGGAGCAAAGTACCAGCAGAACAGGTTATAAATGAGCTGTTCTACAAAGGCAAAAGCTTCTATGATTTAATCAAGGAAAAAGAGAGAGAAAAGTCTGAAGAAACAAGAAGGGAGGAAGTTAGAGTAGAGAAGCCCCCTGTTGCAGTTAAAGAGGAAGGAAAAGAAGCGAGAGTCGAACAAAAGAGGGAAGAGAAATTTATAAAGCCGATTCAGGTTCCAAAAGCAGCAGAACTTGAGAAATTCAAGGAATTCGTCGAAAAAGTGAGAAACAATTCAATGGCTATCTTGCTGGATGAGGATAGGAACGTCATTGCGGAAATACCGGTTAGAGATCTACTTAGCTCTTTAAATGACAAAGAGGGAATACATGCAATAATATTCAACGGCATAATAACGCAGAGGTTAATTGACATTGTAAGTGAAAAGGGAGTCAAATACTTAATTGGGGCAAGGAAGGCAAATGTAGTTAGAAGACCAGTTGATTTGAAGATCATTACTTTTGCTGAGTAATTTCTCTTTTAATTTTGGCCTCAGCTAACCCTCTTTTCTTCATCAATTCAGAGTGGCTAACGATCATCATTGGCTAAGAGTTTTTAAAGAAAAGAGAATTAAAAGCTTTGGGATGATGTGCGTTTACCGGTCTGAGCTGTGATGATATCGGCACTGTCTGACCTATTCTTTTTTGTCTAAAATTTCATGTTCAACTAACGCAACTATATCATTGTGTATGTCCTCAATTGATGCAAGAGCATTTACAATTTTCATTTCTGGGAACATTTCAACGAGTTTAAGGTAGTTCTCCCTGACCCTTTTTTGTAGCTCTGCTATTCTATCAAACTCAGATTTTAGCTGTCTTCCATTTATCCTTTTCATACTCTCTTTAACAGGTAAGTCAAGGAGGATCACCAAGTCTGGTCTGATTGCAAATTTGTTCAGATTTATAAGCCATTCCAAATCCAAACCGCGGGCCCACTGATAAGCAAGGGAGGAATAGAAATATCTATCTGAGATCACGACTTTTCCAGCCTTAAGGGAGGGTTCTATTAATTTCTTCACATGCTCAGCCCTGTCAGCAGCGAATAAGAGTGCCTCTGCTTCATGGCTTATCTTTGCTCCATCTATAATACCCTCCCTGCCCCCTGTCAGAACGAGTTTTCGTATCAGTTTTCCAAATGCCGTATCTGTTGGCTCTTTTGTTAATACCACCTCATATCCTCTCTTTTCAAACCATTTTGTCAGTAATTTTGCTTGTGTTGACTTACCTGCGCCATCAATGCCTTCTATCACGATGAAAATACCCACAGCTGACACCTCCATGATCAAAACAACTGCGCGTGCTTAAATCTTAAAGTGAGTGTCCAGTTTTTAATTCTTTTTGCTAAGACTTTTTGCTAAGATAAGAAATTAAAGAGAACCAAGATATTACAATCTCTTTAAATATTCGAGGAACTTCCACATACTTCCAAAGGATTTTTCTTCCCCTGCCTTGTATAGCTCGATAATGCCTTCTGGCTTAAAGCGTAGCCCAAAGTCGTACTCCCCCTTTTTGAGTTTTTGCAGAAAGACTTCCTTTGGTTTTGGTGGTAGATAGCTTGTCATCATGTCATTTATCAAATCCGCCTCGAATCCGAAGTGTTCATTGAGTCTTGGGAACAAAAGCACTGCTGGGGTATTCATGCAGTCCACAAGGGCTTTTCCCTCCACTCTAAAGTTGTGATGCTTGAATATTTCATGCAGAAAGTCATCAAGGGCATTTGGATAATACACGGTTGCTCCGATATCATTTGGAGGAGCCTCGATGAAGTTCTTACTTTCAACTATTGCTTTAATTTCATCAACGTCAAGTCCGCTAACTTCAACCCGTACCCCCCCGTGGTAATAGACGTATGCCAATGGAAGCCCCTTCCTATGAGCAAAATCCTTTAGTGCAATCAACGGGATAAGCCTAACATCCATAATCGTTGAGCCAGTGCTTACGATACCAACAACAAGTGCTCTCTTTCCATACCTTGATATTGCCCTTCCATCCCTTCCCACTATTATGGTTCCTTGGGCAACAGTCCCGATTGCTCTACCCAGCAAAGCTAACTCTTCAGGATTAAATTTTTCCGAACGATAAATCTCCATTTGTATCACCTCAATCTGGCAGGATTATGCTTTCTTTTCCAATTCTTGACTCAACCCAAATCTTGACATTCGCACCAACTTTGCTAAACTCTTCTATTACGGTATTATCACCAATAACGCTTCCTGCCTCTATTTCAACACCTTTACCTATGTACACATTTTCCCCGATTATCGCCTCCCTTATCTCGGCGCCTTCCTCGATCGTAACATTTGAGAATATTACTGAACGTTCTATTTTAACATTTCTGCCAATTTTGACATTATCTCCCAACACGGCAAAACCTCTGACTTCGAATTTCCTAAGTTTGCATCTTCTTCCAGTGACTATAGCCCCTCCATATTCCAAGTTTCCTTTTAACGTGTCCACTCTAATCTCTGGCAATCTTAGCTTTCCGAGGAAAACATCTTCCGTTGCCTGAAGATAACTTGATGGTCTCCCCACATCGTTCCAGTATTCTTTAAAGGGAAATCCATAGATAGGTAAATTTTCTTCAAGCATTTTTGGAAATAGGTGAAGTGAGTAGTCGAAATTAGTTTTTGGAGGTATTAAATCAAAGACTTCTGGTTCAAATACATAAATCCCAGCATTAACAAGGTTGCTGAATGCTTCCTCTGGCTTGGGTTTCTCTTTAAAGCGAATTATCCTATTTTCGTTATCAACAATTGCAATGCCATATTGGGTTGGATCTTCTACTTCGCTGAGAGCTATTGTTGCCAGTGCTTTTTTCTTTTTGTGATACTCATAGAGTGCCTTTATGTCAAGGTTCGTTAGTACATCGCTTGATGCAACTATGAAGGTGTCCTCAATTTTGTCCACTACTTTTTTTGTGGCTCCAGCAGTTCCGAGTTTTATGTTCTCCCCATTAGAATAATGGATTTCAACACCGAATTCACTACCATCTCCGAAGTAATCCATTATCCTTTCTTTTAAGTATCCAACGAGAACAAAGATTTCATCAACACCAGCATCTATAAGACTCCTAAGTATGTACTCCATCAGCGGTTTATTGAAAAACGGTATCATTGGTTTTGGTCTGTAAACGGTGAGCGGTAACAAACGCGTTCCTTTGCCTCCTGCCATTATTACTGCTTGCATATCTAACACCTAAGAATTAGTTAAGTAAGGAGATATTTAATATACTTTTTGCTGCATTTCTTATAAATCAGAAGCTTTTATGGAAAACCTGGACTCATAAGGAAAAAGCTTGTGTGAAACTTTTTAAGATGCTCATTTAAACTTATGATGGTGATATTAATGGAGATCACACCCATTGAATATCTGAAAGAAAGACTTGAGCCAGAGCAGTTTAAGAAAATTGCCGCTATAAATAACCCTGAACTCCACGAGTTTCTCGCAAAATACATAAAGCTTCTCAACCCTTCAAAAATCTTCGTTGCTACGGACAGCAAAGAAGATGAGGAGTACATAAAGAAAAAGGCAATTGAATATGGGGAGGAGAGGCCATTAGCGACTCCTGGACATACAGTGCACTTTGACAACTATTACGATCAAGCGAGAGATAAAGCGAATACAAAAATCCTTGTTCCAAGGGGCGTTGATTTAGGACCATTCATCAATACTAAGGATAGAGAAGCAGGCTTAAGGGAAATTCACGAACTTATGAAGGACATAATGGTTGGAAAGGAGCTGTTCATATTGTTCTTCGTCCTTGGTCCAAAAAATTCAGTGTTCACTATTCCGGCTGTTCAGCTTACAGATTCAGCTTACGTAGCTCACAGTGAGTTTCTTCTTTACAGAAAAGGTTATGAAGAGTTCAAGCGTTTAGGAAGGGAAGCTAAGTTTCTTAAGTTTGTCCACTCTGCTGGCGAGCTCGATGAAAGAAAGACAAGTAAAAATCTTGACAAGAGGAGAATTTACATTGACTTAGAAAGTGAGACTGTTTATTCCGTAAATACACAATATGGCGGAAACACAATCGGTTTGAAGAAGTTAGCCTTCCGTTTGACTATAAGGAGAGCAGTTAAAGAGGGCTGGCTTTCAGAGCATATGTTCCTTATGAGGGTAAACGGTCCAGAGGGAAGGAAGACCTACTTTACTGGAGCATTTCCATCAATGTGCGGCAAAACATCAACAAGCATGATTCCATGGGAGAACATAGTCGGCGATGATTTGGCATTTATAGTTGACATGAAAGGCGAGGCAAGGGGAGCGAATGTTGAGGCGGGAGTTTTTGGAATTATTCATGGGATAAACAAGGAAGATGATCCAATAATCTGGGAGGTTCTCCACTCACCTAATGAGATAATATTCTCGAACGTCCTAATTAAGGATGGAAAGCCCTATTGGACGGGAATGGGTGAGGAAATCCCAGATGAAGGTGAAAATCACAGTGGAAAATGGTGGAAAGGGAAGAAAGATGCTGAGGGGAATGAGATCCCACCAAGTCACAAGAATGCACGTTTTACAGTTAGACTTGATGCCTTCCCAAATCTTGATAAAGAAGCCTTAGATGCCCCATGTGGAGTTAAAATAGGTGGAATGATCTATGGGGGAAGGGATAAAGATACTTGGCCTCCAGTGAGGGAGGCATTTGACTGGACTCATGGAGTAATAACTATGGGAGCAGCACTTGAAAGTGAAACAACCGCTGCAACCCTTGGCAAGGAGGGAGTTAGACAGTTTAATCCAATGTCGATCCTTGATTTCCTTTCAGTTCCAATTGGTGAATACATACAAAACTACATCCGCTTTGGAGAGAGGCTTAGGGAGAAGCCAAAGATATTTGCAGTAAACTACTTCCTTAGAGATGAGAATGGAAACTGGCTGAACGACAAGCTTGACAAAGCAGTCTGGCTAAAGTGGATGGAGCTTAGAGTTCATGGGGATGTGGATGCCATAGAGACACCAATTGGCTACATTCCTAAGTATGAAGACCTCAAGCGCTTATTCAAACAGGTGCTCAACAAAGAATACAAAAGAGAGGACTATGAGAAGCAGTTCATGATAAGGGTTCCAGAGCTTTTAGCAAAGATTGATAGAATAGAGAAGATCTACCGTGAGAAAGTCAAAGATGCCCCCGAGGTTCTTTTCAGGGTGCTTGAAGAGGAGAAGAAGAGACTTCTTGAGGCAAGAAAGAAATATGGTGACTACATCTCTCCATTCCAGTTTGAGAGGGCTTAACATTTTCAGCATTTTTTCAACCTTTTTATGGAAAAACCTAAAAACGGGATATGCATACTGACCTTTGGTGAGGATAAAGGATGGAGGATATGGAAGAGTTTGAATATCAGCCAAGAAGTGTTAAAGATCTCTTTATTGAGATGAAGAACATTGCTGAACTCATGGTTGATCTGGCATATACCTCTATTCTGTTTGGGGATAAGGAAATTGCTGAGGAAGTTGTGGATTTGGAAGAGAGGATGGATTTACTTAACTACCAGATGACACTTCATGCTGTTTTAGCAGCAAGAAACGTAAAAGAAGCTGAAAAAGTAACATCAATCCTCCAAATGGCGAATGCCATAGAAGACATCTCCAATGCAGCTGGAGACTTAGCAAAAATGGTTCTTGAGGGCCTCGAATTGCACCCAGTTATAAAAGAAGCCATTCTTGAGAGCGAAGAAGTCATTGCAAAAATTGTTGTCAGTCCAGATTCAGTTCTTGTTGGAAAAACACTTGGGGAGCTTGACTTAGCAACGAATACAGGGGTTTGGGTTATAGCAGTTAGGAGAGGTAGGAGGTGGATTTTTGGTCCAGATAAGGATTTCAAGATAAAGCCTCACGACGTTCTCATAGGAAGAGGAACTCATACTTCGGTTGAACACCTAAAGGAAATAGCGAGAGGAGTCATTAGGGTGGTCGGCAATGAAAGAGCTTGAAGAGATTAAAGATTGTTTAGTTGAAATGAAGAACCTCTCATCTCTTATGGTGGACCTGGCATTTTCTTCCGTTATGTATAACAGTGAGGACATAGCTGATGAAGTGTACATTCTTGAAGAAAAAATGGATGAGCTAACTCTGAAGGTAAAAAAACTCGCTTTAAGGGCAGCAAAAAATGAAGAGGATCCAGAAAAGCTTTTAAGTATTATAGAGATGGCAACAATAAATGAGCAGATATCAGATTCAGCATATGAAATAGCAGATTTAATTTTGAGGGATGTAGAGCCGCATCCTATAATACGAAAAATAATGCACGATGTCGAAGAAGAGATTGGACGCGTTAAAGTCAATAAAGGGTCGATTTTGATTGGTAAGAGCTTAAAACAGTTGAAATTGCCGACGAAGATAGGTGTCAGACTAATAGCTATAAAACGCGGAAGCAAGTATATATACAACCCTAATAAGGATGAGGAGATAAAAGAGGGGGATATTCTCATAGCAGTTGGTTCTGGAATTGATCGGTTGAGGGAACTTTCCAATGAAAAAGGCGAAGAAGGAGAAAGGATAGAGGAAGAATAACTTCTAATTTTTGTTTTTATTAGATGCTTTTCTTTTTCCAAAATACTTTTATGTATCACTGTCAATGAGTATGGTAATAGGGAGTATAAAACTACGGGGTGTTGAAGAATGGTGGTCGAATCAACGATTAAAGAGAAGCTTCCTGAAAATATTAGGGGCTTGGCAAAGCTTGCTTATAACTATTGGTGGAGTTGGGATCACAAAGCCACAAAAATGTGGATGTATATCGATGAAGAGCACTGGAGGGAGTATAAAAATCCGGTGAAGCTTCTCCTTGATGTAGATAAGGAAAGATTAAAAGAGCTTGCAAGAGATGAATTCTTTCTTGATTTATATGAACTTGTAATGAGCAATTTTGAAAGATATATGAGTGAGAAGAACACTTGGTTCTCTATTAATTATCCAAAGTGGGACAAGCCGATAGTGTATCTGTGCATGGAATATGGTATCGGAAAAAGTCTGCCCATTTATTCTGGTGGTCTTGGCATTCTTGCTGGGGATCATATAAAGACGGCAAGTGATTTGGGTCTGCCCCTTATTGCAGTGGGTCTTCTCTATAAGCACGGCTATTTCAAGCAGGAAATAGATGAAAACGGTAGACAAATTGAGGAGTTTCCAAGTTATGATCCAAAAGAAATGCCCATAAAGCAGATTCTCAAGGAGAATGGGGAGCCACTCCTAATTTCAGTTCCAATTGAAGATAGAGAGGTATATGCAAGGGTGTTTGAGGTAAACGTTGGGAGGATCAAGCTGTATCTGCTTGACACCGATGTAGAACAGAATGAGGAGGACGACAGAAGAATATGTGACTACCTTTACAATGCTGAGCTTGACAAAAGAGTTAAACAGGAAATTCTGCTTGGGATTGGAGGAATGAGGCTTTTAAAAGCTCTTAAAATTGAACCTGGGGTCATACATTTAAATGAAGGTCATCCGGCTTTTGCAAACTTTGAAAGGATTGTATGGTATATGGAGGAAGGACTAAGCTTTGAGGAGGCATTAGAAGTCGTTAGAGGAACGAGTGTTTTCACAACCCATACGCCTGTTCCTGCTGGACATGATGTTTTTCCAGTCTGGTTTGTTGAGGAGAAGCTTAGAAAGTTCTTTGAGGGTTTGCCCAAGGAAAAATTTTTGGCTTTAGGTAAGGTTGAGGAAAAAGACCCCAACTTTAATATGAGCCTTTTGGCTATAAAAACCTCCAACTTTATAAACGGCGTCAGTAAGCTTCATGCAGAGGTTACAAAGAAAATGTGGCTTAATCTTTGGAAAGGAGTCCCTATTGATGAGATCCCAATTGAGGGAATAACAAACGGGATTCATACACCAACATGGGTTCATGAAAAGCTTGCTCGTTTGTATGACAGATACATGGGGAAGGTCTGGAGAGAACATGTGAACTTGGAGGGTATCTGGTATGCCATCGAAAGAATTCCAGACAAAGAGCTCTGGGAAGCGCATCTAAAAGCCAAAAGAGAACTGATTGAACTAATCAAGAGAAAAATCAGGGAAAGAAATGCCCGTTTAGGTATTGAGGAGCCAGTTCCAGAAATTAATGAAAATGCTTTGATGATAGGATTTGCAAGGAGATTTGCAACATATAAGAGAGCAACTCTAATTTTGAGCAATCTTGAGCGCTTAAGGAGGATAATGAACAATCCAGAGATGCCTGTGTATCTAATCTTTGCAGGAAAAGCTCATCCAAGGGACGAAGCTGGAAAGGAATTCTTGAAGAAAGTTTACGAAGTTTCCCAAATGCCCGAGTTTAAAGGTAAAATAATCATTATAGAAAACTATGACATGGGTTCTGCCCGTTTAATGGTTGCTGGCGTTGATGTGTGGCTCAACAACCCAAGGAGACCTCTTGAGGCAAGTGGAACGAGTGGCATGAAGGCTGGACTTAACGGCGTCCTTAATTTAAGCATCTACGATGGATGGTGGGTTGAAGGATACAACGGGAGAAACGGCTGGGTTATAGGGGAGGAGACAACAGAACCAGAGACCGAAGAAGACGATATAAGGGATGCTCAGAGTTTATATGATATTCTCGAAAATGAAGTAATTCCCCTTTATTATGAGAACAAAGAAGCTTGGATAAGCATGATGAAGGAGAGCATAAAGAGCATAGCGCCAAGGTTCAGCACTCACAGGATGGTCAAGGAGTACATGACAAAATTCTATACAAAGGCTATGGAGCATGGAATCTGGCTTGTGAGAGATAACTTCCGCTGGGCAAGAGAGATAGCAGCTTGGAAAAAGAAAGTGCTTGAAAATTGGGGGAATGTAAGCATTGAAAAAATAATTACAGAGGACGCTAAGGCAATGGAAGTTGTCATAAACCTTGGAAATCTGAGTCCTGAGGATGTAAAAGTTGAGCTCTACTATGGAGTGAAGGTCAGGGACTACATAATTGAGAAGCCCCACATAGTTGAACTAAAGAGGCCCGAATCTCTGGGGAATGGAAAATACAGGTACAGATACGAAGGAAACGCTTTGAGGAATATAATCAATCCATGCTGGCACTATGCTGTGAGAGTTTATCCCTACCATCCAAAGTTGCCATACAGATTCCTGATGGGGGGCATAATAAAGTGGCGTGGATTGCTTGAGTGACTCTTTTCTTTCTATTTAATTTCCTGATCCTCAAGAAATTTTATATACCTGTCCCAATTGAAATTATGATTAACTCAAGCAGCCCGGGGTGATTAAATGGAGGAGAGGACAAAATGGACTATTTACTTGACATTTTTAGTGGCGGGATTTGCTACAGGGATAGGCACCATGGGTCTGTTTCCCCAGTTTTGGCTTCAGTACGGGATAACAGGACTGTCAGTGTACTTGATCTTCACACTCTTCTTCACGTACCTTGCTATACTTGAGGCAGAATCAACTCAGAAAACGGCATATCACTTTGTAGAGCTTTATACAAAGCTCACAAGAACATCTGGTATGATCATTGCGATTTTACTTGCGATCATGGTGTTCTTATCTTACTACACAGCAAACACAGCCCTTATACTGCTGTCTCCATTCCTCGGAACTGGAGCTCTCGGAAGGCTTATTGCAAAGCTTATTTTGTTAGCGGTAACATTTATAATAATCACAAGGGCCAAAGAGAAAACATTCCTTATAATGGCTGGTGGTTCAGCACTTTTCGTAATCTTTGCTGTGATAACAGCAATAGCATTCAAGACAAAAATACCAGCTGAAAACTTTTACCTGGACCTTGTTAAGGGAATGATATTTGCAAGGCAACCACTTTCATTAGCTCTGTTAAGGGATGCTGCTATTAGGGCTTTATATGGTGTCGGTTTGGGCTTTGCGTTCTACTTAATGATTGGAAGCTTTATGGGGAGAAACTTTAACTCTAAGGTAATTATTGGAACTGGCGTAGCTATCCAGGTATTTATTGGAATCATTGCAACGTTTACCGTGATATACTCAGTTGCTCCCGGAACTCCAGGGTTGCTTCTTACATATGCGACAGGTGGAGAAGAAGGCTCAATTAAATTTATGGAGGCTTTGCCTCATGTATTGGCTAATTATCAAATTTTGCTACTCATGATTGCGATGTCGCTCTTTTTTGCAGGTCTTACAAGCATTGTTCCAACAGCTGAAATTGGGCTTCAGATTACTCAAATGCTAACTGGCCTAAGCAGAGAAAAGGCAGCAACATATTTTATCAGCTTTGTGGTTCTGCTTGGACTCATTGACTCATATCCTCCAGTTGCCGACATGATGCTTCAGGCAATAAATGTTTTTATCTTCATTGGGGCAATATTTGAGATATATCCCATACTAACAAAACTGAAAGGGCAAAAAAGCCCAATAGAGCATGCAATAGCGACTGTGGGAGCAGTAGTTTTTGCATTATTGGGCATATATGTCATGATTTCGGAGATCAAGATTGGAGGATACAGGGTGGTTTCAACAGTAATAGCCATTGTCCTTTTGATCATAGGAATTGCAATAAAGGAATTCGGAAAGGCTTCGAAATAACTTTTCACTCTTTTGCTTTTATACACCCACCAGGGAATGCTCTTCCCCATATTTTTGGAGTTTTTCGTAAGCACTCTCCCAGTTTCTCCTACCATGTAAGCTAATGGCACTGTTGCTATAGCATGAGCACCGCAGCCTATCTCCAGAATGTTCATTCCCTCTTTAATTCTGGCGAACTGCAAAAGCCTAAAACGTTCGAGTATCTCAAGATGAAGCCAGTTATTTGGAAGGGGAGGCTCATTCCTCAATGGAATTTTGAAAGGATTTCATTTTTGAACTTTTCTTCAGAGTTCACAGCTGAACACCAATTGTATTGTAAAAACAGCTCTCTTTAAAGCTCTTTTGCAGAAAAAGATTTAAAAGTTGAAGTTGATATTCAGGGGGGACAAAAATTTGAAGATAAAATAAAGCCATCACTTGTGGGCAAATATTGCCTTAACGACTCCATTTTCAATGGCATCAATTCTGACAAAGCCGAATCTCTCGAACTGCACTATGTCATCGACTTTAACATCTGCATCTTTCTCAAGCAGACCTTCCTTGACTATGAGCTCATCTCCCTCTGGAATTATAACTTCGCATTCTTTTCCTTCTGGAACCCAGTGAATCATATGCCATCTGTGTTCTCTCGCTTTCTCATATTCAATGCTGTCAAACTCTGCAACTATCTTCCCTTCGCTAACTTCAAGGAGCTTAACATTGAAGAGGTCTTTGAGCCTTATGTATTCACTCTTTTTAAGCAGCTCCAAATCATCTTTTGAAACATAAATTGGTTTTTCTGGCGTGAATTTTAGCTCTCTGTATCCTCTCTCTGGATGATCTGGATGGAGAGGAACTTTTGCGGTGAATTCTTTGTCAAAGCCTTTAATGTACATTGGAATTGGGTCGGCAACGAAGAAATAGCGGTTTGCTACTGGGTCAATCAGCTTCCTGTTTATCGCAGCCAAGTTGTCCCAGCTTATGGTTGTGTCACTCCTCTTGAGCCCGACGCTTATAATCAGTTCTCTAATTGCTTCTGGGAGAATTCCTCTTCTCCTTAAAGCTCTTATTGTTCCTAATCTTGGATCATCCCAGCCTAAGTATTTGCCCTCCTGAATTCCTTTTCTCGTTTTTGATTTGCTTAGAATTACCCCCTCAATTGACAATCTGCCGTGATGAACAGTCACTGGATACTCCCAGCCGAAATAGTTGTAAATATAGCGCTGCCTCGTCTCATTCTCGGCATGCTCCTGTCCCCTGAAGATGTGAGTTACGCCGAGATCATGGTCATCAATGGCTGATGCAAAGTTATAGAGTGGCCAAACTCTGTATTTATCTCCAGTTCTGGGATGATCTGGATTGTCAATTATTCTTAAAGCAGGCCAGTCCCTCACAGCTGGATTCGGATGGTTTAAATCGGTTTTTATTCTAACAACAGCTTCTCCTTCTTTGTAAGTACCATCAAGCATCTTCTCCCATCTTTCAAGCTGAATTTCAACAGGCTCATCACGGTGCGGACATGGCTTCCCGGCATCACGAAGCTTTCTGAATTCTTCCGGCTTGCAGGTACACACATAGGCTTTTCCCATCTTTATAAGCTCCTCAGCATACTTGTAATAAATCTCAAGCCTATCGCTGGCATAATGAATCTCATCAATCTTGAAGCCAAGCCACTTTAAATCCTCAATTATCCACTCATAAAAGATGAGCTCAGGTCTCTTCACCTTTGGATCAGTGTCGTCAAATCTCAGTATGAACTTTCCATCATACATTCTCGCATACTCGTGGCTTAAAATAGCTGCACGAGCGTTTCCTAAGTGGAAAGCCCCATCAGGGTTTGGAGCAAACCTTGTAACTACTTTGCCCTTCTCAGCTTTGGGAAGAGGAGGTAATCCTTTCTTTTCTTCATGTTTCTCTTCTTTTTTCTCAAAGAACTCCGGATAAATCTCCCTGAGCTTTGCCTCTTGCTCCTCTATGCTCATCTTGTTGACTTCTTCAACTATCTTATTCACAAGAGGGACTATCTCCCTGGCTTTTGGTCTCAGCTCCGGATGACTGCCGAGAACTTTGCCTATGACTGCCTTGGGGTTAGCTTTTCCATCGTGCTGAATTGCATTGATGAGCGCGTACTTTAAAATCAACTCTTCCATGCTATCACCTCTAAGAGAGTGAGCGTTGGGGGAGTTATAAATCTTCTGAAATCGTGCATGATAAAAATAGTGGAAGGTAGGATCATTTTCTGTGGTTATAGGAGAGTCTCAAAAATGCCAATGGAACGAGGAATACCATCGTAAATGTTGATATGGCAAATGTTGGTAATCCAGGAGATCCAGATTTCCAGAGAACATAGCCAGCACCACTGACAAATAGACCAATAGCTGTCATTATTATTCTCTTTTTGAAGGGAATCTTTGATGTATCTGGTAAGTTAAATTGTTTAAATGATGAATACCCAACAACTGCGCCAATCAGGGAGCCCTCAACTATTGAAAATGTTTCGTTGGCATATCCAATGCTTCTTGATATCACTGGAAGCAGAAGGCTTAGGATAATCCCTAATAAAGCAACTTTTGGTGTGTATTTGACTTTATTCTTTAGGTATACCCCCAGAGAAATAACTGCAACTCCCAGTACAATTCCCCCAAATATGTCCCTCCAATAGTGGACTCCCAGAACTATCCTTGAAAGCGAAATCAAGGCTATCATAGTCATGCAGAAAACTCTAAATCCAATTCCTTCCTTTGTGTAGGCAAAGTAACCAAAGACCATGCTTGAGCCTTGAGCATGTCCGCTTGGGAATCCATATCCTTCAGCTTCGACTATCCTAAGATTTTCTGGAGGTCTTGGCAGCTTGAAGAAGTTTTTAAGGAACAAATTGAGCCACATGCCAAGGATGAAGGGAATAAAGAGTGTTATTCCATATGATGAACTGTAGCCGAGATATATCACTGGGATTAAAACCATGTAAAATTTCTCGTATCCAAGGAATGTTATAGCTTTCCAAAATGCATAAACTTGGAAATGGGTAGCTAAAATAGAAGAGAGCATAAGAAAAATTGAAACTATAAGTAAGGCATTGTCGAGTTTCCTCATGTCTGTACACCTTAGAGGTGTCTCTCGAAAAACTCCAGAATTCTCTTCTTGTATTCATCCTTTGCTATGAGTATTGTCCTGACATGAGGAGCCTCTGTAACCCAAAGCTCAACGTTTGGATTGATTTTCTTGTTCCTTTCGTAGAACTCCTGAATTTCTTCAACTCTAACGAGCGGGTCTTTCTTTCCGGCTATTAGTAACAGAGGCTTCTTTACTTTCTCTGCATATTCTAATGGATGAACAACTTTTCCCCCACTTATCATTAGTGTAAATGGCTTTACAAAAATATACAGCCACTCTGGGAGCTTTGCAAAATACTTTAAACCACGTGCTCCGGTTTTATCAAGGTGCATTGGTGGAGAATCAGCAACTCCACAGCAAACTCTTTCGTCTTCAGCTAAAGCCCTTATAGTGACCATTGCACCCATTGAAAAACCTATAAGTCCGATCTTCTTGGCTTTCTCTGGGTGATTCTCCTTAAGCCAGTCAATTGCTGACACTAAGTCAATCAGCTCTTTGTCTCCAACTGTCGTGTACTTCCCTTCGCTCTTCCCATGTGCCCTGAAATCAAAGGCAAGGACATTGTATCCGGCTTTCAGCAGAATTTCCATTGTCGGCTTTATGTAGAGGTCGTTCCACTTACTTGAGGTGTAGCCGTGGAGGGGAATTACAGTTTTTTCATTCCCTTGGTCAATCCACCATGCGTGAAGCTTTAAGCCGTCTTTTGTTTGTATCGTTACTTCCTCGTAGTCGTAGCCCAAATCCTTTGGCGTCCATCCTTTAATCTCTCTCGGCGGCTTAACCATTTTGTATGCTACAAAGACTACGAAGAGGAAAAAGAGAGCTAAAAGGAGGATTAAAATTTTTATAATCATTGCTTCTCACCCGGTTCAAGGTTTTTCATGCGCCATATCATGGGCATTGCCAACAACACAAGCAATGCACCGATTGGGAATAAAATGCGGTAATTTTCACCGGCTAAGTCAACTATTGCACCGCCAATTGTTCCTGCCAAAAGCACTGGTAGTGAGCGAGTAGCTTCAAAGAATCCATAGTATCTGCCTGTGAATGCTTCTCTTTCATAGTGGGTTAGTAAATCACCAATGACCGGATAGGATGCCGCCATTAGTATTCCCCATCCTATTCCAGCCAATCCGAGGGCTATCACTATCTCTGTCTGCGTGCTTATGAACCATCCCCAGAGCTGTGGCAGGGCAAAGATTATGCCTCCAAGGATTATGCTGAGTCTCCTTCCAAGCTTGTCGTAGATTATTCCTCCGGGTAGAGCTCCAAGCAAGACTGTGATGTTAAAGAGTGCCATTAGGTATAAGCCGAGGGATGTTACTGCTTTAACGTTCTCTTCAGTGGCTGAGCCATGGAGGATAAATGCTAAGATTCCATATAGGAAGATCGCTATGAACTCAAAGCTCATCCACCAAAGGGTCTGGGCTGCATAAAACTTTAAGAAGTCCCTGTTTTCAACTATGCTCTTTAAGTACCCGATGAGACTTTCATCCTTCTCGATTTCTGGGGCTTTCGGCTCTTTAACTATGAAATAAACGAACAATGCTGCACCAATGAGAAAGACAGCAGTTATTATGAAGGGTATCTTAAGGTAAGGAGTTTGGGCCAAGGCTTTTATGCCCTCAGCTTCTCCTGTTTCAGCAACAGCTTTAGCTATTAGAAATCCGGCTAACCCAAAGAGGAAAAGGTTGCCCGCCCATTCCAAAAGTGTAATTACACCGCTCGCTTTTCCCCTCTCACCACTTTCTATTGTGTCTGGCATTAATGCCCTAAACTGTGCGGTGTAGAGATGCATTGAGAAGTAGAAGAACGCTAAGGTTAGTGCAAAACCTGCCAGTGGGGCTCCAAGTGCATAAGCAGTGTAAATCATCAGAGCTGCTATTCCTGCCAGCAATCCTCCAATCATTATGAAAGGTCTTCTCCTTCCGTGTTTTGATTTTAATGTATCGCTGTAATACCCCAAAAGTGGTGGGATTAACAACCCTATGATCCCTTCAAGGGCTAAGATAGTACCCTTGACAAATGCAGACTGGGTATAGCTGGAAAGCAATGGGAATGAAAGTCCTTTATTTAATGCCCACCCTACACTTCTACTAAACCCAAGAAGTGCTAATCCCAAGACTACCCCCCAGCTAAACTTCTTGCGTTCCATCTCAGCACCCCCTTATTGCTAAATAGGGATTAACGCTTGGAAAGTTTTATGCTTTATGGTAAACGAAGAACAAGAAAAAAGCAAAAAGAAAGTTAATCCATGTCAGGAATTAGCTCGTATATGTCCTGCGGTTTTTGTCCTACAATGTCTCCTCTCCTAACAAACTGCACTGCAATCAGTGCTAAGATAAAGAATATTGTGGCAAAGATTAGCAGCGACTGATATCCAAAGTGATCTATTGCTATTCCAGAGAGGGGAGGTGCAAATATGTTCGCTGCCATTGAGAAGAAGTAGTAGAGACCAGTGTATCCCCCAACTTTTTCTTCTGTTGTCATGTCAACGACCATTGGGAGTGAGTTTACATTCACCATTCCCCATCCAAAGCCTCCGAGAAGGAATAGCCCAGCAAACGCCTTTACTACAAAGTTTACTTCAATTTTTCCGCTTGCGGCTTGGGTTCCAAGATATAAAGCAATAAGCATTACAGCTATTATCACAAATAGTCCGAGTGTTATTGTCTTCTTTCTTCCGATTCTTCCTCCTATAAATCCTGCAGGGATTGAGAACACCATAAATCCTAAGGCAAAGAGCCCAAGCAAGAATGCCCCAGTGCTCTCCTTTATTCCGAGCTCAAACTTGGCATAGCTTGTGAAGAATGTTTCGAGGGAATTGAATGCTATGAACCACAAGAATATTGCCAGCAAGATGAATAAAAGGCTCTTTTCTTGGCTTGCAAAGACATCTTTGAGGTTCTCCTTCAGCTCCCCAAAGCTCTCGTGGCTTGTTTTCTTGAGCAGCTCCCATAAGTTGACCTTTTCCTTTGAGGGCTTTCTGTATTCCTCTGGCTCTTTTATAAAAATAACAACCAGCAAGTTGGCAGTCAGCATCATTGCGGCTCCAACATAGAAGGGCAGGGCATAGTTAATATCATAGAGAGCTTTTCCTCCGAAGTAAGCGAAGAGTGCTCCTAATCCGCCCATGAAGTTTATTATTCCGTTTGCTTGGCTTCTAAATCTTGAAGGAGTTATATCCGGCATCAGGGCAATTACTGGAGACCTAAAGACTGCCATGAAGAAGTTCATCAAGATTATCGTTCCCATCATCAAAGCCAAGTTCTTATGCGCCCTTGCAACTGGTATCAGAGCAAAGAATATTGCTGCGGATGGTGCACCGATTAAGATATATGGCATTCTTCTTCCCAATCTTGTCCTTGTTTTATCACTTAGTGCTCCAAGGTATGGGAGCATAACTATTGCAAAGACATTGTCTATAACCATTACAATTCCAATTATAAACGAGCTGAGTGCAAAATCCTTTAGAAAAATTGGCACGTATGCGTTATATAACGCCCAGATGATGCTTATCCCAAAAAATCCAAATCCCAGAATGAATATCCTCTTATAGCTGAACTTCTCGTTCATTATTGTACACCTCCTGCATTTGATGCATATTTTTGTCTAAGTGACAAGACATTTTTAAGTTTTGAGCATGTGTATTGGAACAGTGATGAGCATGCCTCAAACAATAGTCCTTGGACACAGCGGGTTTAGGAGGGTGTATCCGGAAAACACCATAATAGCCTTTGAAAAGGCAATTAAAGCTGGAGCGGATGGAATTGAGTTCGATGTTTGGCTCACAAAAGATGGAAAGCTGGTTACGCTTCATGACGGCAAATTTAGGACAAATGGTGAAGTGCACTATATTAAAGAATTGAACCTAAAGAGCCTTAGAAAATCTCATCCCCATGGCAAATTTATCCCCACCGTCGATGAGCTTTTTGAAAGGTTTCCCAACTCGATTTTCAATATTGACGTGAAGGATAAAGAAGCTGTAAAGCCTCTTTTAAAACTTGTTGAGGAGTTTGATAGTTTTGATAGGGTTATATTCTCATCTCCAAACCCTGAGACGCTCAGACTTATAAGGAAACATTCCAAAGAAGCTAAGCTTGGATTTTCTATAATCACGGAAACTGGAGTAGTCAAGGTAGCATTGCTTAAAAGAAACTTGAAGTTATATTCTCTTCACGTGCCGTTAGATGGCATCAGCTATGTCGGATTTCCTATGTTCGCTGCCCTCTTAAAGTGGGTGAGAGGATTGGGAATTAAGGTCTTTATGTGGAACTATGAAATGGATGAGCTCTTCTGGTTGCCCAGATTAAAGGGATTATATGACGGGATTATTGCAGATAATGCCGTAAAAGTGCTTAATCTTATAGAATTGGGCGTTATTTAGGCAAAAGGTTTTTAAACTGCTGAAGGTGCTTCTTTTGAGGCGATGAGTATGCCAAGCTGGGAAGAAAACAGAGTTTTGGTCCTTGGGCATAGAGGTTTCATGTCGAAATATCCCGAAAACAGCATTTTGGCATTTGTTGAGGCAATTAGTGCAGGTGCAGATGGCATTGAGCTTGATGTCTGGCTGACCAAAGATGGGAAAGCGATAATAATGCACGATGAAACCTTAGAGAGAACTGCAAAGATAAAGAAAAGGACCAAAGACGTCACCCTTGAAGAAATAAAAACAGCTGATTTAGGAATGGGACAGAGGGTTCCAACCCTTGAGGAAGTTTTTCAGGTCATTCCGGAGGATTCCCTCATTAACATTGAAATAAAGGATGTGGATGCTGCAGAAGAGAGTATTAAAATCGTTAAAAAATTTGATGCCTGCGATAGAGTTATGATTTCTTCATTCAACATCGATGCCCTCAGGAAAGTTAGAGAATACAGTAAAGATGTTAGGCTTGGTCTTTTAATTGATAATGAGCAGATAGTCCCACAGATTCCCAAGCTGAAGGAAGAGCTTAATTTATGGTCGGTAAATGCACCTATGGAAGGAATCCCGATCATTGGATTCGAGAAGTTCAAGCAAGCCTTAGCTTGGGCTAAGGGCTTGGGATTAAAGGTTGTTCTCTGGACTGAGAATGATGAGCTGTTCTACGTAGATAACAACTTAAAGCGCTTAGTGGGTCTTTTTGATGTCGTCATTGTCAACGATGTTGTGAGAATGATTGACTATTTGAAGAGTTTGGGTTTGAGATGACTTTTCTTTTGTTTCTTCATGCTTGAGTGAGCGAAGGAATTGCATATTGTAGAAGTGTGCTCCTATTCTTAGATGGTGGGAAGATGGAAATTGTGATTCATGATGATGTTCTTATACCGCTCAAGCTTCCCAGAAAAGAGATTATAAAAAGAGAGTTCGGAGCTTGCAAAAAGAGGGACTCCAAGACACTACATAGAAAAGGAACTTGGGGAAGATTTGGAGTTTGCCCGTAGTTAGCAACTCTACACCGTTAATCCACTTGGCCAAGATTGATAGACTCGACTTTTTAAAAGAATCCTTTGGGAAAAATATTTATTCCTGAAGCCGTTTATTAGAGCTTGTCCTTGAGGTAAAAGGGTCAAAAGATTCTGGGCTCATTAAAAAGCTGATTGGATTAGAGTTGTGAAAAATAAATGACGAGACCCTTAAGAAGTCTTTAATGCTTGAGCTTGATGAGGGAGAGGTAAGAACTAAGGAAAAATCTCCAACTTAAAGAAGGAGCTTGAAAAGCTCAAGAAAACCGGCTTTTGGCTGAACGATGAGCTTTACAAAAGAATTTTGGAAGAGATTGGGGAGGATTAAGTTTCCTTTGCCTTCTTCATGCCGACTTCAACGCCTTTGGCTATGGCTTCTTGGAGAATTTGCTTTTGTCTAATTTCTTCGGCAAGTCTGTTATATTTGTGCCATTTATATATTCCCCAGAATCCTACTGGATATGCAATCAAAGCTGCTATGAGTGCAAAATATGCTAATTGAGGGGATTCATACATAATTATTACATTCAAAAACAGCGTGATACCACCAATTGAAATAAGAGATCCATACAGCAACTTATCAGCAAAGTTTTTTAGTACTCTATAGTTCTCTTCATTTAAAGGCTTCGCGTCCATTAGCCAAATCGTACTAATAAATGCTGCAAAGCCACCAATAATTCCCAAAACTTTTAAAACCATTTCCCTTCTCCCTCCGGATATTTATGTATTTCCCTTCTCCCGAAGGGTTAATATATAAGCTCTGCAACATCCATAATCAGGGGTATACAATGGGGGTTAGTGAGGAGATTAAGCTTCATCTTAAGCTTGCCGAGGAAGAGCTTGCCTCAGCCAATGCGCTCCTTGAGCTTGGGTATTATAGAGATGCCATAAGCAGGGCATATTATTCCATGTTCCATGCGGCGAAGGCTCTTCTTTTAACAAAAGGTATCAATCCAAAAAAGCATTCTGGAGTTGTCAAGATGTTTGGGCTGCATTTTGTGACGGAAGGCTTTGTTGAGGAGGTTTATGCCAAGGCTTTTAACCGCGCATTTGCCTTGAGATCGAGGGCTGACTATGACATCTACTATTCCCCAGTAAGTGAAGAAGCCAGAGAAATCGTTGAGAGTGCTGAGGCATTTTTAGAGAGAATTAAGAGCGCATTGGAGATGATTGATGATGAAGAAAAAAGCTCTTGAGGCTTTTTTAGAAGAGCTGAGGGATAAGTTTGGAGATAGAATTGAGGAAATTATTGTTTTTGGCTCCTATGCAAGAGGAGACTATGACGAAGAGAGTGACATTGATGTCCTTATAGTTGGTAATGTATTGTTTGATGATGTTGTGGATATCTCAACAAAAGTGCTCCTTAAGTATGGTGAGCTTATAAGCCCAATAGTAATTAGTCCTGAAGAGTTTAGAAGGAGGAATGATTCATTCATACGAACTGTTAAGAGGGAAGGAATAAAGGTTTAGGTCTCTTTTGCCTTCTTCATGCTGATTTCAACGCCTTTAACAATTGCTTCTTCTGTATTCGCTTTTGCTAACATCTTTGGCGAGTCCACCGAAGAGTTAATATATCCCTATCCGAGAACTCTAAAGTGGTGAGAAGGATGGGTATTATTGTTGAGGCTGTTTATGAGAACGGTGTTTTTAAGCCATTAAAAAAAGTGAACATCCCCGAAAAGGCAAGAGTTAAGATTAGAATTGAGATTTTTGGCATGCTGAAAGATTGGAAAGCTGATGCGCAGGAGATAAAGGATGAGCTGAGGGAAGTGCATGGCTAAGTACTTTGCTGATACTTACGCACTGATCGAGATTTTAAAGGGTAATCCAAATTATCGGAAGTATTCTGCCGAAGAGCTCTACACCACGGAGTTTAACTTGTTAGAACTTTCTTATGCTCTTGTCAGGGATTTTGGATATGAAAAGGCAGAAGAAGTACTTAAAATTGTGAGAAGTGCAGTTAACGTTGTTTCTCCTTCTCTTTGTCATTATGTTCTTGCTTCAGATATGAGAATTAGAGAAAAGAAGAAAGGGAAAAAGCTTTCTTTAGTAGATTGTCTTGGTTATGTTGTGGCAAAGAGCTTAGGAATGAAGTTTCTAACGGGAGATAGGGAATTTAAGGAAATGGAGAATGTTGAGTTCGTAAAATAGCTAAGTTTCTTTTGCTTTCAGCCCTTTAGCCATTGACTCGCCGAGCTTTTCACCTACCTTCTCTGCGAGCTTTTCGAGCATTTCCTCCTGTTCGAAGCGCTTGAGACGGCGGTAGGTAATCACAGTTGTGATTATAAGAGTTGCAGCCGTGACGGGACTTAATATTATTGCCCAGCTGTTTGTTTGGTAAAACTCTGCAAAATACTCAGGATCTGAATACAAGAGGGTTAATCCAAGAAATAGCGCTAATAACAAGCCTAAGCTCACTCTAAAGTCGTCTTCAGCAACGTTTTTACTCGGTGGACTTCTGAAGAGTACCAGCAAAAAGCCTATAACTCCTAACATTTCCGTGAACATTAATATTAATCCTCCAATGCCTCCAACGCTTATTTCCCTTCTCCCGAAGGGTTAATATATGGGGTGAGGGCGTCAGCCCCCAATAGATGAGAAAAAAGTGGGGCAAAATGCATTACACTTAATCTTTCGGAAAACATTGAGGTAGGTATTTTGCACATCTTCTGTTTGAGGGTAGAAGTAATGTGAAGTCGTTGAGTCCACAGAGTGGTTTTGGTTGGTGTTCTCTCTTCTTTGTACCTAAAGGCGCTTATTTGAGTTGAAACACATGCAATAGCTGAGTGAGTGAAGGAAGTTTACTCAAACAGCTAAATCTTGTAGGGTAACGTACGAATTTTGATCAAACTTTCCCAAAGTTTGCTACCGAAGGATTAATATATTTCCCTCATTTATCTCTCATTTTGGTGGACATCAATGGACAAGTTTATACTTTCTCTCGATGAAGGAACTACGAGTGCAAGGGCGATAATCTTCGACAGGGAAAGTAACATCTTGGGGGTTGGGCAGTATGAGTTTCCCCAGTATTACCCAAAGCCGGGATGGGTTGAGCATAATCCTGAAGAAATCTGGAATGCCCAGATTAGGGCCATAAAAACAGCTTTAAAAAATGCCAAAATTACTCCAGAGCAGATAGCGGCAATTGGAGTAACAAATCAGAGGGAAACAACGATAATCTGGGACAAAAGTGGAAAGCCCGTTTACAACGCTATTGTCTGGCAGTGCAGAAGAACCGCGGAGATGATTGAAGACATTAAGCGAAATTATGGAGAGATGATAAAGGAAAAAACCGGTTTAGTTCCAGATGCATACTTCTCGGCATCAAAGATAAAGTGGCTCCTTGACAACGTTCCGGGTTTAAGAGAAAAAGCTCAGAAAGGGGAGGTAATGTTTGGGACAATTGACACTTTCTTGATTTACAAGCTCACAGGGAAGCATGTTACTGACTATTCAAATGCCTCAAGAACTATGCTCTTCAACATCAAGAAGCTTGAGTGGGATGAGGAGCTTTTGGAAATCTTCGGAATTCCAGATGCAATTCTGCCCGAGGTTAAGGAATCGAGTGAGATTTATGGTTATACTAAAAAAGAGCTGTTTGGTGTTGAGATTCCAGTAAGCGGAGATGCTGGGGACCAGCAGGCAGCTCTTTTCGGTCAGGCATGTTTTGATGAAGGTATGGTGAAAGCAACATATGGCACTGGGAACTTTATACTCGTCAATACAGGTGATAAAATAAAGTATTCCCAAAACCTTCTCACGACCATAGCCTGGGGATTGAATGGAAAAATCAGCTATGCCCTTGAGGGAAGCGTTTTCATAACAGGTGCAGCTGTCCAGTGGCTTAGGGATGGGTTAAAAATTATCAATAGTGCAGCTGAAACTGAGGAACTTGCATCAAAGTTGGCATCAAATGATGGGGTTTACTTTGTGCCAGCCTTTGTCGGTCTCGGTGCTCCTTACTGGGATCAGTTTGCGAGGGGTTTGATAATTGGTATAACAAGAGGCACTACAAGGGAGCACTTTGCGAGGGCTACGCTTGAGGCGATAGCATATCTCACGAAGGATGTAATAGATGAGATGGAAAAGGAAGTTCCAATCAAGGAGCTTAGGGTTGATGGGGGAGCAACCAAGAACAACTTCCTCATGCAGTTCCAAGCTGATATCTTGGGAAAGACAGTCATAAGACCTGTTGTTCAAGAGACAACCGCTTTGGGGGCTGCATATCTGGCTGGTTTGGCGGTGGACTACTGGGAAAGCTTGGAGGAAATTGGGGAACTTTGGAAAGTTGAAAAAGTGTTTGAGCCGAAGATGAGCGAGAAAGAGAGGAAAAAGCTCTACAAAGGTTGGAAAGAGGCAGTAAAGAGAGCCTTAGGGTGGGCGAGGATTCTGGGAGTCTAAATTCCAAATAGTTTAAATTTTTTAATTTTAGGACGTCGTTGAAACTATTTTCACATTTAGAGCCTGTTTGAAGCAGAAAATATTTAAATTAATTCAATCTAAACTCTAAGATCCTTAACTAAAAGCCATGGAGGGGTATTCATGAAGACAAAAGTCGCTATTATCGGTGCGGGGATTGTTGGTGCGAGCATTGCCAGAGTTCTCAGCAAGTATGAGAACCTTGAGGTTCATCTCATTGAGAAGGAAGCTGATGTTGGATGGGGAGTTAGCAAGGCAAATACAGCTTTAATCCATGGAGGTTACGACGATGACCCAGACAAATACCCAGTGAGGGCAAAGCTGTGCATAAAAGGAAATCGCTTATGGCACCAATGGGTTAAGGAGCTTGAGATTCCCCACATATGGAATGGGGCATTGATTGTTGCCCTTAAAGATGAAGACTTTGATGAGCTTGAGCGGCTGTTAGAGAGAGGACAGAGAAATGGCGTTCCAGAGATGAGGATAATTGATAGAGAGGAACTGTTTCATCTCGAACCAAATGTAAATCCAAACGCCTTGGGCGCTCTTTATGTTCCAATAGTTGGTCAGATAGGGCCAATACCAGCTGTAATTGCAATTGTTGAGAATGCTGTTGCCAACGGGGTAAAGGTTCACTTAGAGACGGAAGTTAGAGGAATAAAAGTAGAGAATGGGGAAGTTAAAGGGGTTGAGACAAACAATGGCTTCATTGAAGCTGATATTGTAATAAATGCTGCTGGTCTCTATGCTGATGAAATATCAAAGATGGCTGGAATTGATTACTTCGAAATTCACCCGAGAAAAGGTGAATACTGGATTTTTGATGAAGGAATTCCCGGCCCAAATCATGTTCTCTTTCCAACACCGACTCCAATAAGCAAAGGTGTCGTTGTTACAACTGAAATTTCTGGTCATCTAATGATTGGGCCAAACGCTCAAGATCTGCCTAAGGACTACAAGGAGAACACAAGCACGACGAGGGAGGGTCTTGAGGAAGTTTGGCAAAAAGCTCAGGAAATCTGGCCAAATTTGCCTCCGAGATGGAAGGTCATCAGGACTTTTGCTGGGTTAAGACCCGAACCAACGGGAGGGGACTTTATAATTAAGGCTGAGGAAGAGGTTCAAGGCTTCATAAATGTTGCCGGAATCAGGTCGCCTGGCTTAACTTCAGCCCCGGCAATCGGATACGAAGTTAGGGACATCATTGAGAGGGATTTGGGGATCAGGCTTGAGGAAAAGGAGAAGTGGAACCCATATCGCAGAGAAATCACTCACTTCTTCATGCTTCAGCCTAATCAAATTAATGAACTTGTAAAGAAGAACCCAGCTTATGGCAGAATCGTCTGCCGCTGTAACAAAGTTAGCGAAGGGGATGTTTTAGAGGCAGTTGAGAGGATGAAGTTCATTGGGGTTAGAACGCCAAGTGTTGATTCGGTTAAGTTCAGAACAAAAGCCACAACAGGAACTTGTCAGGGATCATTCTGTAAGGTAGTGATAATCAATCTGCTTGCTAAAGAATACGGTATTCCTCCGTGGAAGGTTACCCTCAAGGGCAAAGGCAGTGAAATTGGTATTGGGGATGTTAAAGTGCTTCTTAGGGGTGAGGCACAATGAATTCAACCATGCTCCAGTATGATGTTGTCGTTATCGGTGGTGGTCCAGCGGGTTTAGCGGCTGCCGTTAAAGCTAAAGAGTATGGATTAAGTGTTCTTCTCCTCGATGAGAACGATTATCTGGGCGGAATTTTGCCGCAGTGCATTCATCCAGGCTTTGGAATTCACTATTTCAGGGAAGAGCTTACTGGACCGGAGTTTTCCCACAGATTCGTGCAGAGGGTTGAAGATCTTAAGATTGACTACTTTGTAAAGGCAAGGGTTCTTGAGATTAAGAACTATTCAGACTTGGAAAAGGTCGTTGTATTTACATCTCCTAAGGGTGTTTTTGAGGTGTGGACTAAGGCAATCATCTATGCCACTGGAGCAAGAGAGAGGCATGCATTTGAGATTGGCATTGTTGGGGATAGAGTGGCCGGGATTTACACAGCTGGAGAAGCTCAGACGCTCATGGACATTTATGGTGTCATGCCGGGAAAAGAAGTTGTGATAGTTGGCTCTGGAGATGTTGGCTTGATAATGGCTCGCCGCTTTGCACTTGAAGGAGCAAAAGTCAAGGCAGTGATTGAGCTGATGCCCTATCCTGGGGGTTTGGCGAGAAATGTGATGATTCTGAGGGATTTCAACATTCCACTATACTTGAGCCATAAAGTTGTTGAGGTCAGAGGAAAGAAGAGGGTTGAGAAAGTCAAGGTCGTGAAGGTTGATGAAAACCTAAGGGAAATTCCAGGAACTGAGTTCTGGATTGATTGTGATACTGTTGTGATTTCAGCTGGTTTGATTCCACAAGTGAAGCTCTTAACGGAGATAGGTGTTGAAATAGACCCAACCACCGGAGGTCCTGTGGTCAATGATCTCTTAGAGACCACAGTTCCTGGAATATTTGTGGCAGGAAACTCCTTGCTGATAAATGACCTGGTGGATTATGTCGCTGAGCAAGGTGAATTAGCTGCCTATGGAGCAAAGCTGTTCATTGAAAACGGGGGAATTCCAGCTGAAAAGTGGATAAAGCTTGAAAAGGGGAACAACGTCCGCTTAGCTGTTCCTCACTACTTAAGCGGCAAGAGAGATGTTTACATTTATGCAAGAGTCAGAAAGCCAATGGAGAATGTTGTACTTAACTTTCCAGAGATTGACAAGAAGATAAGGCTGCCTGTTGTAAGGCCCGCAGAGATGCTCAGAATTAGGCTTAGGAAAGAGGAGATAGCGAAAGCTAATGACAAGATTACAATGGAGGTGGTTCAGCAATGACCGTTTATAAGTTTACGTGCATCATCTGCCCGCTTAGCTGTGATATTGAAGTGAAGGTAGAGAACGGGGAGATTAAGGAAATCAAAGGCTACACATGTCCAAGAGGAAAAGAATGGGCTATCGAGGAGATTAAAAATCCCAAACGTGTAGTTATGAGCGTAATTAAAGTCAAGAACGGCAATATGCCAACGGTTTCCGTCAAAACTACCAAGCCAATTCCGAAAACAAAGATTCCTGAACTCATGAAGCTTTTGGCAGAGATTGAAGTTGAAGCACCGATAAAAGTTGGACAGATACTTCTTGAAAATCCTCTCGGCTTGGATACAAAGATAGTTGCGACAAGGGAGGTTGAGAGGGCTTAGCCCTCCTTTTACTCCAGTGATGTTTATTTAGTCCCAACAAAATGGACAAAAGTACCTGTGCCCTTACTTCTTTATCCTTTTAAGCTCTTCGGCCCATTTTGGAGGGTTATATTCATAGGAGAATTTTATCATATAGTCTCCTGTTGCATCTATGGTTTCATTGGAATATAAGTATGTTATCTTTGCATTGCTTTTCATTTTCAGCAGCAGTGGCTTTCCGTCCTTGTCTACTAAGAGAACGCCAGCTATGCTTTCCCTCACGAGCTTCCTCATAACGTTCATGTATTCCTGAACTTCACTTGCATTGCCGGGATATGACTGCAATATGCTTGGTGTTGAAATGTATTGCCTGTATAGAACAAATTTAATCTCATACCTGTCCCCTTTTTTTGTTATCTCTGTGATGTTTGCTTTTGAGAGCAAATCCTTAACATTGAGGATTTCATCCCTGCTCTCGATAAATTTATTGAGTACTTGGTCTCTGGGTAGATCCGGATAATACTGCTCATACGCCCTGTAAATGTCATTGATTGTGAATGCCCATGCTCCACTGGTTTCCTTTCCGTTCTCATTGGTTTCCATCTTTACATAGTTTTTTGATCCGTCGAAATATTGCAGCATTTTTGTCCTTTGAAATTGACCATTGGAGTACGTTGCATTTATCTCTAACAGCTCAAAGAACTGCTTTTCTTGTCTGTTTATGCCCGAGTATATATAAACCACCCTTGTCAGCGATGGGTATCTCATTATCATCTTTTTCTCATATGTGTATGTATCAACACTGTCAATTGCCTGTAAAATTGTTTCTTTGGTTGGTGGCTTTGAACCTTGGAGGCATCCTGAAAAACTCATGATCAAAATGACTGCAACAAGCAGCCCGAGCACTTTCTTCATTTTTTCTCAACCTCATAAACCCATTCCGGAAGCTGGTATTTATAGGTGACGGTTACGTTGTATTCAACATAGCCTTCAACAGTTATATTTGTGATTAAATAAGTTTCAATAGTATGCTTCTTGATCTCAAATTTTAGAGGTAGAGATTCATTATTAACCCACACAATGCCCGTTATGTTCTCTTTAACGTTTCTTCTCAGCGTATTTATGTAATCTCGTATTGCTTCGGAATTTTCTGCATTTGTGTTCAGAAATGTTGGGGCTTTCTCGTAGTATCTGACAAGCTTAAATGTAATTTTGTACAACGCTCCGTCCTTTTCTATTGATGTAATAGTGGCATTTTCCAGTATCTTTCTCAAATGAGCAAGTGCATTTCTGGTTTTTATTGTCCTTTCAATGAACTCCTCTCTGTTTATGTTTTTGGAGTACTTGCTCATGTTTTTGTAAATTTCCTCAATTGGAATTTTTCCTGTTCCGGTGCTATTTCTTTTTGAATCTTCAACTTTGAAATAAACATATGAACCATCAAAGTACTGCCACAGCTTAAAGGTGTCATTTCCAATTGTTGTTTTGATGGACTCAAAAAATTGAAGTGATTTTCTATCTATTCCAACAACACCGTAGATATTGTAAGTAGTTCTGTTTTGAATGAGTCTTTTCTCGCTAAGCTCATAGGTATAAGCATTGATGCTATCAAGTGCACTTAGAATTGAACTCTTTGTTGGTTGTTGGGTTTGTTGGATGCAACCAGAAACAATGGCAAGTACCAACAAGCTCACTAAGATAAGAACAGCAAGTCCTTTCTTCATTTTCTCACCAAAATATATTAAACTGTAGAGTTTGATAAAACTTTTGCTGGGCAAAAGTAAAAGTTAAAGGATCTCAAACTTCTGAAGGAATATCCTAAGGTCTGTCTTAAAAGGCTCCTGAACCTTGGTTATTTCTTCTTCTAAGAGATTTCTAAATTCCCTTTCATCAGCAGCCTTTTCTTTTAGTTTGTTGACAGTTTCATTCAGCCTGTCATAGTATTCCACATAAGGTCTTGCTTCAAACAGCGCTTTTTCAATTTTCTTTTCAAGTCCCTCCATATCTCCTTCCTCCCACAAACCAGTACCACCACTGCTTTTCTAAGTCTTCCTTCTGTCCAAGCATTATAAAATATCTAATTAACGCCAAGTTCAGGAAGAGCAACATTATAACAAGTATGTAATACGACGGAACCGCTATTGCAAGGAATGCATAGTAATCCCAGATGAAATGCAGTAAAATCGCCAGTGCAAAATAGTTGGTTACGCTGTGAATTTTGCCCTCTGCTTTAAGCCCGTATCCGACGCCAACTATAGCACTCCATGTTGCGTGAGCGATTGGTGTTAGGAATGCCCTTGTTATAGTAGTTCCAACCCCATAACCGAGACCGTATAATAAATTCTCGGTAGCTGCAAAGCCCAATCCCGCAGCAACACCGTAAACAACACCGTCCATTATGCCATCCATCTGACCTGCTTTGTAGGGCCATCTGATTGCAAGAGCTTTTGCAGGTTCTTCTACAATACCTGCAGTCAAAGCCAGATAGAATGCTGTAGCTGGGAAGATAGTGTAGCCAAAATTTACCTTTCCTGGAGTCAAAATACTCTCAATTATGAAGGCGACTATAACTGAAAGCGTGCCTCCGAGTATGAATGTCCCTATCACGTATCTCTTTGGTTCCGGTTCAAATTTATCCTCGTGATAGAAGTACCATAACAACGCCAATGCCGGGGCATAGGCAAAAAAGATTATTGTACTCAGCACATCCATGCTATCACCGAATTGAGTTCTGCTTTTAAGCTCTTAAATTTTCCTGAGAACTCCTCTAAGCTGCTTCATGGTACTGAAGTTTAAGAGTTCATCTTCAATTGGCACAACAACTTCTGCATCCTCGATGTTGAATTCCAAAAGAAATGGGGAAACAATCTCCCTTAGAATGTCATTTCCATATGCCCAGGGCGTAAAAGCCGGTAGAACGATGAGTTCATCACTCAGCAAGAAGATAGGAACTTTAACCAGTGCTCCAACTTCATCCCTAAGCCTGATTGCGGGATGTTCATGTCCTATTATGAACTTGTTTCCCCCAACAAGCTTGTGTCCGTGAACTATTTTCCATCCGCTGATTTCAAGCTCATCAATAACTTCAACTCCCGATTCCTTAATCCACGCTATTCCAACATCATGATTGCCTTTGACGACAACAATCTCATTTACGAGCGGGGAAATTTCCTCAAAAAAATCCTTTAACTCGAGCTTCTCCCTTCTAAATGGGATGAAGGAATGCTTTAAATCACCGTTTATAATTAGTCTTTTTGGTCTCTCTTTTTGAAGCATAATTTTTAAGGAGCTCATCATTTCATGGAATGCTTTTGGCAGGTATGCTCCCTCTCTAGCCAAGCTTTCTTCATACCCTAAATGCAAATCGGTGATAATGATGTTGTTCCCAATTTTCAGTGCCTTATTTGGGAGAGGCTGGGGTCTCATGGTAAACAATAGATTGCTTCGATTTTTAAACCTATTGAATTTTGTTAGGTGAGCAAAACATTTTTAAGTTCGAACTCTGAATTAGTATCAGGTGGAGAATTTGGCATACATTGGGTTTGCAAGGACGAATTTTGGTCCTTATGAAACGTATGAAAGGATCCTCGAAGAACTTAGAAAAAGAGGATTCAACATTTCGTTTTCCAAGCATCATTGGATGGGGGATGCTCCGTTTGGCCTGATAATTGCAGATAGCGATAAAGGAAAAATAGCAGTTAGATGGTCGCTGGGA
This sequence comes from Thermococcus sp. SY098, assembly GCF_035621495.1. NCBI lineage: Archaea > Methanobacteriati > Methanobacteriota > Thermococci > Thermococcales > Thermococcaceae > Thermococcus > Thermococcus sp. SY098. Next base: position 1,909,579 of record NZ_CP141821.1, read on the forward strand.
AAGGAGTTTGAGCTTAAACTGGAAGAAGTAAGCGATGAAGATTGGGATGAATTCATTGAAGATACCCTTGAATACCTAAGTGGAGATTAATCATTTTAACTTTCTTTCTTGCTTAATCCTCTCAATTACATCAAATAAGCTCCATAAGTCTCTAATTACATGCAAATGGGGGATTTGAGCTAAGATTTCCTCCTTTACGTATTTTGCTGTTGGTGGAAAATAATACCACACATACTCTGTGTTCTCGTCTCCTCTGCCTATAAAGCGCCAAGGTTTGTCGTCCACCCACACAAAAATTTCATCTCCATATTTTTCCCTAACCAGTGAAAATGCTTCACAGAGAGTAATGTCCCTTCCAAAGATTATAACATCATCGAAAAGATCGTAAAATCCGCCAACTTTCAAGCGGTATTCTTTCATGCCGTCTATGAAGTCTTCAGCTGAGAATGATATCACTATGTGTCCTTCTTCCTTCAACTTTTTCAAAAGTTCCTTTGCATTGTCAAGTTCTTTTGTTAGCTTTGCCCTCTCTTCAAACCACGTTCTGAAAAACTTGAACCTAAAGATAAAGGGTTGCTTAATCTTTCCACTATGTTTTCCAAATTTGGGTCTTTCAAGGTATTCCTCAATTTTTGTCAGGACTTTAGCCCAGAATTCTTTAAATGGGAGCCAGCGAAAGTGTTTTTCTAAAGCTCTTTTAAATGCTTCCTCAATTACCGAATAGCTGTCCACTAAAGTACCATCAAAGTCAAACGCAACTATCACTTTCTATCACCTGGTCAGGTATCCGTTACTCCATCCATTAAAAGTTTATCTCATATCACAAAGCATATATTCTATAGACGGGAAATATTTAGATGATCATTTAAAAAAGGTGATGCCAATGGGAAAGCAGTATCTCCCTAATCTGGCACATAAAGATGAAATGATTAAGGAGATTGGATTTGAGAGTATTGATGAGCTTTTCTCGGATGTTCCAAGAGAAGTAATGCATGAGTTCAATCTTCCAGAAGGGAAGAGCGAATACGAAGTGTTTTTAGAGATGAACCAAGTTCTCAACAAGAATAAGTCTGTCCTGGAAATGCCATCGTTTTTAGGGGCTGGGACATACTTCCACTATGTTCCAGCACACGTTAAGTACCTCATAGAGAGGAGTGAATTTCTGACAGCTTACACACCATATCAGGCAGAGATCAGTCAGGGAATGCTCCAGGCACTGTTTGAGTACCAAAGCTTGATAGCAGAGCTTGTAGGTTTGGAGATTGTAAATGCCTCGATGTACGACTGGGGGACTGCCTTAGGTGAAGCAGCATTAATGGCGGCAAGGGTTACCAAAAAGAATAAATTCGTGGTTCCAAGGCACATAAGCCCAGAGAAAAAGAGAGTCCTTGAGACATATGTAGCTGGGGCTGGAATGGAAATAGTCTACATTGACTGGAACGAGAGGGGGCAGATTGACTTAGAGAAACTCAAAGAGAATGTTGAGAATGCCGCAGGGGTTTACATTGAGATGCCCAACTTTTTCGGACTAATTGAAGAGAACATCGTTGAGGTTGGCGAAATTGCTCATGACAGCAAAGCCCTGTTTGTCGTTGGAGTTGATCCGACACTTCTTGGAATAGTTGAAGCTCCTGGCGAATTGGGTGCGGATGTTGTAATTGGTGAAGCAGCTTTCTTTGGAAACCCAATGAACTTCGGCGGTCCAAGGGCAGGAATTTTTGCGACAAGGAATGACAGGAAGCTTATCAGGCAGATGCCGGGAAGGATCATAGGCATGACAAAAGATGCCGATGGAAAGAGGGCCTTCGTAATGACACTCCAGACAAGAGAGCAGCACATTAGGAGAGCAAAGGCAACATCAAATATCTGTTCAAATGAAGCCCTTGTAGCAGTTGCAGCAGCGATACACTTAGCTTCACTTGGTCCCCAGGGTTTGAAAAAGCTTGGAGAAATAATCCTCAAAAACACCGCATACTTCAAGAAGAGAATAAGCGAAGTTGCTGAGCTGCCCTTTGATGGGATTAACTTCAAAGATGTCCTTGTGCGGTTTGAGGTGCCTTATGATGTGATTCACGAGCGTTTGTTAGGAAAGAACATTCATGGCGGTTATTACATTAAGCCGCACTTCCCAGAGCTTGGTGAGAGTGCGTTATTTGCAGTGACTGAAACAACAAGAAAAGAATGGATTGAGAAGCTTATAGTTGCGTTGAAAGAGATAATAGCCGAGGCCGAGCTGTGAGGTGATGAAAATGTACAGACAAGCTAAATGGGACGAACCTTTAATATTTGAGCTCTCAAAGCCTGGAAGGGTTGGGTTCTCACTTCCAGAACCAATTAAGGATGTTGAAGTTGATATTCCTGAAAAGCTCAAGAGAAAGAAGCTTGAGCTGCCAGAGTTGAGTGAGCCTGAGGTTGTTAGACACTACACAAGACTGAGCGAGATGAATTATGGCGTTGACAGTGGAATGTATCCTCTTGGCTCTTGTACTATGAAATACAATCCCAAGATAAATGAGGAAATTGCTGGGCATCCAAAGGTTGCATTCATACACCCATATCAAGATGAAAGAACAGTCCAAGGTGCTTTGCAAATAATGTGGGAGCTTGAACAGTGGCTTAAGGAAATCACGGGCATGGATCGCTTTACTTTGCAGCCAGCTGCTGGAGCCAACGGTGAATTTACCGGAGTCATGATCATCAGAGCTTATCATCTCGACCGCGGTGAGGTTCAGAGGAATGAGATGATTGTTCCGGACTCAGCTCATGGAACAAATCCGGCATCAGCAGCAATGGCTGGCTTCAAGGTCATTGAAATCCCATCAAATGAGCAGGGAATGGTCGATTTAGAGGCTTTGGAGAATGCTGTAGGTGAAAGAACAGCCGGATTGATGCTCACAAATCCAAACACTCTGGGGATTTTTGAGGAGGATATTTTGGAGATCGCAAAGATTGTCCATAAAGCTGGTGGACTGCTCTACTATGACGGAGCAAACTTAAACGGCATTCTTGGAAAGGTTAGACCTGGAGACATGGGCTTTGATGTTATTCACGTCAATTTGCACAAGACCTTCTCAACCCCTCACGGGGGCGGCGGACCAGGAGCTGGACCTGTTGGTGTTAAGGACTTCCTGAAGGACTACCTCCCGGTGCCGGTTGTTGAATACGACGAAGAGAACAACCGTTATTACCTTAACTACGACTTGCCGAAGAGTATTGGGAAGGTAAAGGAGTTTTACGGTAACTTTGCCGTTCTGGTTAGAGCATTGACGTATCTCAAGATAATGGGCAAGAACGGGCTTAAGGCTGTAAGTGAGATAGCTGTGCTAAATGCTAACTATCTAACGCAGAGGCTCAAGGGAACGAAGGGTTACGAGCTACCTCACAAGGAGCTTAGAAAGCACGAAGTGGTTTTCAGCGCGGAGCCTATGAAGAAAGAGACTGGAGTCAAAGCCCTTGATGTGGCCAAGAGATTGCTTGACCATGGCTTACATGCGCCGACAATTTACTTCCCACTTATTGTGCATGAGGCTTTGATGATTGAGCCCACTGAAACGGTGACCAAGGAGGATCTTGACTATTACGTTGAAGTTCTCAAGAAGATCAGCGAAGAAGCTTATACTAATCCAGAGATTGTCAAGAACGCCCCACACAACACTGCCGTTAGAAGGGTTGATGATGTCTTGGCAGCAAAGAGGCCTGTCATCACTTGGAGGATGTACAAGCAGCTTAAAGAGAAGGGAGAGATCGACATTTGAGATTTTCTTTTATTTTTTCGAAAGACTTAAATACTAATCTATCTTAGTACTAATCATGATTAGTCATTTTGTGAACAGGAAAAGGGAGCTTGAAAGACTTGAAAGGGAATGGAAAAACGTTCCATCATTTGTAGTTGTCTATGGGAGAAGGAGAATCGGGAAGACTCGTTTACTGGTGGAGTTCTCCAAAAACAAGAACACATTTTTTCACACATTTTTCGAAGGTACAAAAGAGAGCCACATTAAAGCGCTTAGAAAAGAACTTGCGGAATTCTTTAGCGATGAGATATTCCTAAGCCTGAACGATTACTACACTATTTTTAGGTATCTTGCAGACAAAATAGATGCCAAAACCCTCATTGTGCTTGATGAGTTTACATATGCTCTAAAGGGAGACAAGGAACTGGCAAGCAAGCTCCAAAGGGCTTGGGATCACCATCTAAGCAAGAAGCCCGTGATGCTTGTGGTCTCTGGCTCGTTAATCGGGATGATGCGTGATGAAGTGCTTAGCTACTCTTCGCCGCTTTACGGTAGAAGAACCGCTGGCTTCATGCTGAGACCTCTGGGTCTGTTTGACTCGCTTGAACTTTTTGAAAATTTTGAGTACGGGATTAGAACGTATATGCTCCTTGGAGGCATTCCATCGTATTTGATTGTGGCATCTAAGTACAGAAGCATCAAGGAGCTGTTAAAATGGGAGTTTCTAACTCCCGAGGGCTTCTTCTATGATGAACCGTACATTCTGCTCTCACAGGAGCTCAGAGAGCTCAAGCTTTACTTTTCCATACTCTCCGCAATTGCCGTGGGAAAAACGAGGATAAGCGAAATTGGGAATCACATTGGGGTTGAAGCAAGAAAACTCTATCCATACCTTGAGAACTTGATTAGGCTGGGATTTGTGAAAAGGGAGGTTCCAGTTATCGGAAAGAAGAACAAAGGAGTTTACAAGCTAAATGATCCGATGCTGCTGACTTGGTTTTCAATGATTTACCCACACAAGACGGAGATAGAAACGGGAGTAATCGATATTGAGAACCTTAGGGATGAGCTCAAAAAAGTCATGGCTCTGAGGTTTGAAGAGGTTGCGAAGGAGTTTTTGGTTGAGATTAACAAAAGAGAGAGACTTCCTTTCAAATTCGAGAGAATTGGAAGGTGGTGGCGTAAGGGCGAGGAGATTGATTTGATTGCCTTGAACGAGAAGGAGAGGAAGGCGCTTTTCGTGGAAGTAAAGTGGAAGGATTTAAACGAGAGAGAAGCCAAGAGAATTTTAAGGGATTTAGAGCTAAAGGCGGAGCTTGTTGGGTTGAATGGATGGGAGAAGTTTTACGGGCTGGTTGCTAAGAAAGTGGATGATAAAAAGGAGCTGAGCGAAGAGGGCTTTTCAGTTTGGGATTTGGCTGACTTCAAAAGGTTTATTTCTCTTAGGGGTGAGGTCTAAGGGGTGGTGTGATGTTCCTCAAGAAGAAGAAAAAGGAGGAAAAGCCAAAGAAGAAAACATGGGATGAAAAACTGGAAGAGTTCGCAAAGAAGTACGGACTCCCAAAGGAGAACGTTAAATACATCGCAGCCACATACCTCAACCCGTCAATCGGTTTCCTGAAGATCCTCGCTCGAGCAAGTCCCGATGGATCATACAAGAGGGTTGCTAAGGCACTCTCAGCAGAAAAGCAGCCAAGAGGATATATATTAAGGGTATCCGTGAACACCCGTACCACAAAAAAATCGTGAGATGAAGAACCCAAAAGCCGTTCATCTCCCACTGCTCCACGGCTTTCTGACGCTGGCTCTTGTTCACCATATGGGAGAGAGTTCCCCTTCTATCGGGGATGCTATTGGTGATGCGTTATACGATTGGACAGATATAGGAAAAGGCTGGGAAGAACTCAAGAAAAACCCTGAAGAATTTGCAGAATATGTTTTGAGCTACCTAGAACAAACCGGGAGCGCGCCGATAAACAGGGATGCGACAAAGAAGGTAATTGTGCAGGCAGTCCAGAAATCTGCTAAGGTACTCGACAAGATGATTCCCTCCGTAGAGAGCCTAAAGCATCTGAAGGCAACATCACACGCTGTTTCCGGAGCTGTAGATGATCCCTTCGTTGTTCTCCGGAACGCAGGCATCGACATAGAGCCAGAACTTGAGGAGTTCAGGCAGTTCCTGGCGGAGATCAGCGGGAAGAAGGTATCAAGGCAAAAAAGCTCTGAGCTTGCTTTAACTGTTCACGAGCTTCTCGGCATCCTTTATGGCTTAAAGCTCGCTGGCTATTCTGAGGAAGCCCTAAACAGTGTTAGGACTGAACTGTGGGAGAAAATTGATTTTCTCATACAGAATCCAAGTGATGAAAACTTGAAGCTCATTGGCATCTATGCCTCAGTTCTCAGATTACTTGAAAAAGGTGAAGATGCTGAGGGATTCCTTAAAAGGATTCTTTAAAAACGCTGGTGGGCCCGCGGGGCTTCGAACCCCGGACCACGCGGTTATGAGCCGCGCGCTCTGACCAGGCTGAGCTACGGGCCCACAAGAGTATTGGCGCCGCCGCCCCGACTCGAACGGGGGACCACGCGGTTAACAGCCGCGCGCTCTACCAACTAAGCTACGGCGGCACAGCCCAATGATAGAGATACGAGGATGATTTATAAAGATTACGGTGCTCTTAAATTCAGCGAAAACTTTATATATCTACCGAAACTTTTCTTCATTCGGTGCCCCGGTGGCTCAGCCTGGGAGAGCGGCGGACTTGTAATCCGCAGGTCCCGGGTTCAAATCCCGGCCGGGGCTCCAGTCTTTTGGCTTGGGGCCGTGGGGTAGCTTGGTCTATCCTGCCGGCTTTGGGAGCCGGCGACCCGAGTTCAAATCTCGGCGGCCCCACCAGTTTTAATGCCCCGGTGGCTCAGCCTGGTGGAGCGGCCGCTTGGTAAGCGGCAGGTCGCGGGTTCAAACCCCGCCCGGGGCTCCATTCTGCGGTTTCAATGAGCCTGATGATATTTAAGCCCTTAGAATGTCCATCTATGTTCATCAATGTGGGTTTTCGGCTATAAGAACCCTTCTTAAACTTTACGCAAGGAATATAAACCCTATCTCCGATTTATCTCACGAAAAGCTTATATACCCAAAGCGAAAGCTGGAGGTAGTGAGAGATTATACTTTCTAAAAATTCTAAGGGGGCAATTCTCGGTGGCGGCGAAAAAGGAGTTTAATATATTTGATCACGAATTAGTTCCTGAGCATAGAGTATTAAGCGAAGAAGAAAAGGAGGAACTGCTTAAAAAATACAGAATAAAGATTTCCCAGTTACCCCAGATAAAGGCTAAAGATCCGGCTGTTGTTGCATTAGGAGCAAAGCCGGGAGATATAATTGAAATCAAGAGAAAAAGTCCAACTGCAGGTGTTTACTATTACTATAGGATTGTTGTTGAGGATTGAATTTTTGAGGTGAGAACATGAGAGGTCCAACTGTTGTTGAGGTTACTCCGGATGACCTTTGGAGCGTTATGGAGAGCTACTGGAATGAAAAAGGACTTGTTAGACAGCATCTTGACTCTTATAATGCATTTATAGACCACGGGATGCAAGAAGTTATCAATGAGTTTGGCGGCATAAAGCCAGATATCCCAAACTTTGAAGTTAAGTTTGGAAAGATAAGACTTGGGGAGCCGGAATTCCAGGAGGCACAGGGTCAAAGAAAGCCACTTTATCCAATGGACGCAAGGATAAGGAACCTCACTTATGCTGCTCCGATATATCTTGAAATGATCCCAGTCGTTAACGGCATCGAGCAGGAACCCGTTGAGGTTAGGATAGGAGAGCTCCCGATAATGCTTAAGTCAAAGGCATGCAGGCTCTACGGAAAGAGTAAAGAAGAATTAATAAAGCTTGGAGAAGATCCGAAAGATCCAGGTGGTTACTTTATTATTAATGGGTCAGAGAGGGTTATTGTATCTATTGAAGACTTGGCTCCAAACAGAACCTTAGTTGAGAAAGATGAAAGACAAGATAAGGTCGTTGCAAAGTGCTTTTCATATAGACATGGCTACAGAGCCCTGATTGCTGTGGAGAGAAGAAAGGATGGCTTGCTTTACGTTTCTATACCCAACGTTCCTGGTGTTGTCAAGTTCGTTTATGTAATGAGGGCCCTTGGTCTTGAGAGTGATAAGGAAATCGTTGATGCAATAAGTGATGATCCAAGGATCCAGCAGGTTCTTTTCGACAACCTTGAAGATGCAAGCGATATCCAGACCCAAGAAGAGGCTTTGGATTACATTGGTAAGAAAGCCCTTCCAGGGCAGCCAAGAGAGTACCGGCTAAGGAGGGCAGAATCAATAATTGACAACAACCTCTTGCCTCACATGGGAGTTAGACCAGAGGACAGAATTAAGAAGGCTTATTATCTCGGCATGATGGCGCTCAAAGTGCTTGAGCTTTCACTTGGTCTGAGAGGAGAAGATGACAAAGATCACTATGCCAACAAGAGGCTGAGGCTTGCTGGAGATCTGCTTAGAGATTTGTTTAGAGTTGCATTTGGTCAGCTTGTTAAGGACATGCAGTATCAGCTGACTAAGACCTATCAGAGGAAAGGGGAAAAATACGTTTTTGAAAACGTTCAGAGATTTGTGAGAAATTCTGTGAGACCGGACGTTCTTACGGAGAGGATTGAGCACGCCTTAGCAACAGGCGCCTGGCCTGGTGGAAGAACTGGTGTCAGCCAGCTTTTGGATAGAACAAACTACATGTCAACTCTCTCACACTTGAGAAGAGTTACCTCACCGCTGAGCAGAGACCAGCCGCACTTCGAGGCAAGAGATTTACACGGAACCCACTGGGGAAGAATCTGTCCCACTGAAACGCCAGAAGGTCCAAACTGTGGTCTTGTTAAGAACTTAGCATTGATGGCTCAGATCACAACTGCTATTCCAGAGGAAGAGGTTCTCAAGTATCTGAGGAAGCTCGGCATTGTTTCAATTGAAGAGAGGAGACCGAATCCACATGTCTGGAGAGTATATCTTAATGGTGTGCTGATTGGAACGGTTGAGGATGGCATAGCTTTGGTAAACAGGATTAAAGCTGACAGAAGGGCTGGCAGGATTAGCGATGTCATAAACGTTGCATACTATGATGACGTTAGGGAGGTTTACATTAACAGCGATGACGGTAGAGTTAGGAGACCTCTTATCGTCGTTGAGAACGGTGTTCCAAAGCTTACAAAGGAGCACGTTGAAGGGATAAAGAACGGGACGCTTACATGGAGCGATCTCATTAAAATGGGTGTCATCGAGTATCTTGATGCAGAGGAAGAGGAGAACGCCTATGTTGCAACCTGGCCATGGGAAGTCACAAAAGAACACACCCACTTAGAGCTGATGCCCGCTGCAATCCTTGGTATTCCAGCATCACTCGTTCCTTATCCGGAGCACAATGCAGCTCCAAGAAACACATATGGAGCTGGTATGGCTAAGCAGAGCCTAGGTTTAGGATGGGCTAACTTCAGAATCAGAGTTGACACCAGAGGACATCTCCTGCACTATCCGCAAATCCCACTTGTTAACTCAAGGATCATGAAGGCCGTCGGTTTTGAAGAGAGGCCTGCTGGTCAGAACTTTGTTGTCGCTGTTCTCAGCTATCAGGGTTACAACATGGAAGATGCCATCGTGATCAATAAAGCATCAATTGAGAGGGGATTGGCAAGATCGACATTCTTCAGAACGTATGAGGCTGAGGAGAAGAAGTACCTTGGCGGTCAGACAGATAAGTTTGAAATTCCAGACCCAACTGTCAGGGGATACAGAGGAGAAAAGTACTACAGACATCTTGATGAGGATGGTATAATCTTTCCAGAGTCAAAGGTCAACGGTAAAGACGTCCTTGTTGGTAGAACATCACCACCAAGATTCCTTGAGGAGCAGAGCGGATTGGGTGGAATAATCCTTCAAGAGAGGAGAGAGACAAGCATAGCTGTAAGGCCGAGTGAGAAGGGTGTTGTTGACAAAGTCATAATTACTGAGACTGGCGATGGAACCAAGCTCGTTAAAGTTACCGTTAGAGACCTTAGAATCCCAGAGCTTGGAGACAAGTTCGCAAGCAGACATGGACAGAAGGGTGTTATAGGATTAATCGTTCCACAGGAGGACATGCCATGGACAGAGAGCGGAATAGTTCCAGATTTAATCGTCAACCCGCACGGTATTCCATCTCGTATGACTGTCGGACAGCTCATTGAAGCAATTGGTGGAAAGGTTGCATCACTTAAGGGAAGGAGAATTGATGGAACAGCATTCATTGGAGAGCCAGAAGAGAAGCTTAGAAAAGAGCTCGAGGAGCTCGGATTCAAGCACAGCGGAAGGGAGATCATGTATGATGGAATTACTGGGAGGAGATTAGAAGCAGACATCTTCATTGGTGTCATCTACTACCAGCGTTTGCACCACATGGTTGCCGATAAAATGCACGCTCGTTCAAGAGGTCCAGTGCAGGTCCTTACAAAGCAGCCAACTGAAGGTAGAGCAAGGGAAGGCGGTCTTAGATTCGGTGAGATGGAAAGAGACGTTCTCATTGGACACGGTGCTGCAATGCTCCTTGTAGAACGTCTATTGGAGGAGAGCGACAAGACAGAGGTCTGGGTCTGTGAGACCTGTGGTCACTTAGCGTTAGAAGATAAGAGAAGGGGACAAGTGTACTGTCCAGTATGTGGAGAGACTGAAAAGATAAGCAAAGTTGAGATGAGCTATGCATTTAAGCTGTTGCTGGACGAGCTTAAGGCTATGGTAATAAGACCTGCTTTGAGATTAAAGGAGAGGGTGTGAGAGCGATGCAGTCAATTAAAAAGGTTATCGGTTCAATTGAGTTTGGTATCCTTTCCCCTCAAGAGATTAGAAAGATGAGCGCTGCCGAAATTACAGTTCCAGACACTTACGATGACGATGGTTACCCAATAGAAGGAGGGCTAATGGACAAGCGCTTGGGTGTTATTGATCCAGGTCTGAGATGTGAAACCTGTGGTGCAAGATACGGTGATTGCCCTGGCCACTTTGGACACATTGAGCTTGCTCGTCCAGTAATTCACGTTGGATTCGCCAAGACAATCTACCGCATCTTGGAAAGCACTTGTAGGGAATGTGGCAGGATAAAGCTCACCGACGAGGAAATTGAGGAGTACATGAAGAAGTTTGAGCTGATCGGTGATAGGAAGAAAACAAAAGACAAGCTCATCAAAGAGATTCACAAGAAGGCAAAGGAAAGAATGGTCTGTCCCCACTGTGGTGCCCCACAGTTCCCACTGAAGTTTGAGAGGCCAACGATCTATTGGGAACTCAGAAGGGATGAGCAGGGTAACGAGTACAAGCACAGAATGATGCCCACTGAAGTCAGAGATAGACTTGAGAAGATTCCAGACAAGGATTTACCTCTTCTCGGCCTTCATCCTGAAAAATCTCGTCCGGAATGGATGGTTCTCACGGTTCTGCCTGTTCCTCCTGTCACTGTAAGACCATCCATCACCTTAGAGAGCGGTATAAGAGCTGAGGATGATTTGACCCACAAGCTTGTTGATATCATCAGAATCAACAACAGACTTAAGACTAACATTGAAGCTGGTGCACCACAGCTGATTATTGAGGACCTCTGGGATCTCCTCCAGTACCACGTTACCACCTACATCAACAACGAAACCTCGGGCGTTCCTGCTGCGAAGCACAAGAGCGGAAGACCTCTCAAAACCTTGGCACAGAGATTGAAAGGTAAGGAAGGAAGATTCAGAGGAAACCTCAGCGGTAAGCGTGTCAACTTTTCAGCAAGAACTGTTATTTCTCCAGATCCAATGCTCAGCATCAATGAAGTTGGTGTCCCATTGGCAATCGCTATGGAGCTGACAGTTCCTGAGAAGGTTACAGACTTCAACATTGAGAAGCTCAGAAAAATGGTTTTGAATGGTCCAGAAAAATATCCGGGAGCGAACTATGTAATTGATCCGCAGGGAAGAAGGATTAGACTCATGGAGAGCAACAGAGAAACAATTGCAGAGATGCTCGACATAGGTTGGACTGTGGAGAGGCACTTAATGGATGGGGATATTGTCCTCTTCAACAGACAGCCTTCTCTGCACAGAATGAGTATCATGGCTCACCGCGTTAGGGTAATGCCTTACAAAACCTTCCGCCTTAATTTGGCAGTATGTCCGCCTTACAACGCTGATTTTGATGGAGACGAAATGAACCTCCACGTTCCACAGACAGAGGAAGCACAAGCTGAAGCAAGGATTTTGATGGAAGTGCAGAACCACATAATTTCACCGAGGTATGGAGGACCGATCATCGGTGGAATTCAGGATCACATCTCGGGGGGATATCTGCTTACAAGGGAGGGAGCATACTTCACAAGGAGCGAAGTTGAGCAGATGCTCATGTTTGCTGGTGTTGACATTGACAAGCTCCCAGAGCCGGATAAAGTTGAGGATGGCATTGAATACTGGAGCGGAAAGACAATATTCTCCCTCCTCCTTCCAGATGACTTAACAATATGGTACAGAAATAAGCTCTGTGACGACCCAAGCAAGTGCGAGCCGCTTGAAAAGCTCATTGAAGAAAAGCTTCTTCCGGACCCAGAGGAAGTTAGGAAATTAGCATATGATGGATTTGTATACATTCAAAACGGTAAATTGTTAAGCGGTGCAATTGACAAAAAGGCTTATGGTAGGGAGGATGGCAAGATCCTCGACATAATAGTTAGAGAATACGGTGTTGAGAGGGCGAGGCAGTTCCTTGATCAGGTTACAAAGCTCGCAATCTGGGTGATAACGCACAAGGGCTTCACAACAGCAATTGATGATGAGGACTTGCCTGAGGAAGCAATGGATAGGATTAAGGAGATCATAAGGGAAGCTGAGGAGAGAGTGAAGAGACTCATTGAGGCTTACAAAGCTGGAGAGCTTGAACCATTGCCCGGTAAGACTCTTGAGGAAACACTGGAGAGCAAAATCATGGCAGTTCTGGCTGAGGCAAGAGACAACGCTGGTAAAGTCGCCGAACAGTACCTTGGTATGAACAACTTCGCAGTTATCATGGCAAAAACCGGTGCAAGAGGTAAGATACTTAACATCACGCAGATGGCAGCTTTACTCGGTCAACAGTCAATCAGAGGTAAGCGTTTGTACAGAGGTTATAGAGGAAGGGTTCTGAGCCACTTCAAGCCTGGGGATTTAGGGGCGAGAGCGAGGGGATTTGTTATCAATTCATACAAGAGCGGACTGACACCACAGGAGTATTTCTTCCATGCAATGGGTGGTAGAGAAGGGCTGGTTGATACAGCAGTCAGAACAGCCCAGAGCGGTTACATGCAGCGTAGATTGATCAATGCCCTGCAAGACCTTAAAGTCGACTACGACGGGACGGTTAGAGACCCGACTGGAATAATCGTCCAGTTCCGCTATGGTGAGGATGGCGTTGACCCAATGAAGAGCTGGCAAGGGAAGACTGTTGATATCGACAGAATTATTGTGAGGTCTCTGATTAAATTGAGGGCAAACAGCAAGTGAGGTGATTTGGATGGTTGCTCCTTCCACTATTAAATCTTTAATTGAAAAGAATGCTCCTCATCTTCCCGAGAAAACCAAGGAAGAGCTTTATGAGAAGCTTGTCAAGTACAACGAAAAGTACAAGCTCAAGAAGAAGGAAGTTGAGGCTATTATAGAGGAAGTTGTTAAAGAATATGAAAACGCTGTGGTTGAACCTGGTGAGGCAATTGGTACTGTGGCTGCTCAGTCTATTGGTGAGCCTTCAACACAGATGACGCTTAACACTTTCCACTATGCTGGTGTCGCTGAGATCAACGTTACCCTTGGTCTGCCAAGAATCATTGAGATTGTTGATGCGAGGAAAAATCCATCAACACCAATCATGACAGTTTATCTTGATGAGGAGCATCGCTATGATAGGGAAAAGGCATTAGAAGTTGCGAGAAAGATTGAGGGAACTACTTTAATTAATTTGGCCCAGAGCATGACAATGGACATTCTTAACATGGAGTTTGTTGTTGAGATTGACCCAGAGCGCTTGGAGAGAAGTGGTTTAACAATGGAGAAGATTAAAAAGAAGCTTGAAAGCTCGTTCAAGACAGCTGAATTTGAAGTTGATGGATATACGCTTATAGTGAGGCCCAAGAAGGCGGAGAAGCTTTCCGACTTAAGAAGGATTGCCGAAAAGGTTAAAAGCCATCGCTTAAAAGGTCTCTCAGGCGTTGGAAAAACTATAATCCGCAAAGAGGGCGATGAGTACGTTATCTACACAGAGGGCTCAAACTTCAAGCAAGTGCTAAAAGTTCCGGGTGTTGATCCAACAAGAACAAGAACAAACAACATCCACGAAATCGCAGAAGTTCTGGGAATTGAAGCAGCGAGAAATGCAATCATTGAGGAGATTGTAAATACTATGCAGGAGCAAGGTCTTGAAGTAGATGTGAGACATATAATGCTCGTCGCTGATATAATGACCCTTGATGGGATCGTTAGACCCATCGGAAGGCATGGTGTTGTTGGGGCAAAGGCGAGCGTATTAGCAAGGGCAGCTTTCGAGATAACCGTTCAACATCTGTTTGAAGCCGCTGAAAGGGGAGAAGTTGACCCCTTAAACGGTGTCGTTGAAAATGTCCTCATCGGACAGCCTGTTCCAGTTGGAACAGGCATAGTTAGGCTCGCTATGAGGTTACCATTAAAACCAATAGAAGAAGAGTAGGAGGTGTGATTAATGGATGTAGCTTTCGAGCTTAGAAAGGCTCTCGAAACAGGAAAGGTAGTCATCGGTTCAAACAAAACTGTAAAATTAGCCAAAATCGGTGGTGCAAAGCTTATCATCGTTGCAAAGAATGCGCCGAAGGAAGTTAAAGAGGACATTTACTACTATGCCAAGCTCAGCAACATTCCAGTCTATGAGTACGAGGGAACGAGCGTTGAGCTGGGTACTGTCTTAGGTAAACCGTTTGTGGTGGCATCTCTGGCTATAGTTGATCCAGGAGAAAGCAACATTTTAGCCTTGGCTGGGGGTAAGCAGTAATGCCCCTGAAGTTAAATACCGACCAGATCAAGTATATTGCCCTCTTTGAGAGCTTCACAGGAGCTACAGTGCTTGACTGCATTATAGATCAAGACAGAAACCGCCTGATCTATGTTATAAAGAAGGGCGAGATGGGATTGGCTTTAGGGAAGAGGGGAATGAACGTTAGGAGAATACAGAGCATGCTTGGAAAGGAGATTGATCTCATAGAGCACTCAGAGAATCCAGAAGAGTTTCTCAGGAACATTTATAAAACAATGGGCGTAAGAGTTAAAAAAGTCCACATAACTGAAAAGAAGAATGGTAAAAAGGTCGCCCTCCTTGATGTTAATCAGAGGGATAAGCCGAGGGCGATCGGTAGAGGCGGTCATAATATAAATCTCGTTAAGGAATTAATGGAGAGACACCATGGAATTGAAGATGTGGTCATAATTTGAGGTGATGATCATGCCTGGAAAGAAAGCCCCATATGGAGAATTCGCTGGAAGAAAGCTCAAGCTCAAGAGAAAGAAGTTCAGATGGAGCGATATCACATTCAAGAGAAGAGTGCTTAGACTCAAGGAGAAGAGCGATCCCCTTGAGGGTGCTCCACAAGCAAGAGGAATTGTCCTTGAAAAGATTGCCGTAGAGGCAAAGCAGCCAAACTCTGGAATGAGAAAGGCAGTTAGAGTTCAGCTCATCAAGAACGGTAAGGTCGTTACAGCCTTCTGTCCTGGTGATGGAGCTATCAACCACATTGACGAGCACGATGAGGTAATCATCGAGGGTATCGGTGGTCCAAAGGGTGGTTCAATGGGTGACATCCCAGGAATTAGATACAAGGTCGTTAAGGTCAACAGAGTTTCACTCAAGGAATTAGTTAAAGGTAGAAAGGAGAAGCCAAGAAGGTGATGGTCATGGCAAAGCCATTACAAGAGAGATTTTTCATCCCAAAGGACTTGAAGGTCTTTGGAAAGTGGAGCACGGAGGATGTCGTTGTAAACGACCCATCACTTAAGCCATACATAAACCTTGAGCCCCGCTTGTTGCCCCACACTCATGGAAGACACGCAAAGAAGCCCTTTGGTAAAGCTAACGTTCACATTGTGGAGAGGCTTATTAACAAGGTCATGAGAAGCGGTGCATCAAGCTATAAAGTAGCGGGACACTTCATGAGAAGAGAACACCGCTCGTTGATGAGCAAAAAGATGAAGGCTTATGAGGTCGTCAAGGAGGCATTTGAGATCATTGAGAAGAGAACAAAGCAGAACCCAATCCAAGTCCTCATCAGGGCTATTGAAAATGCTGCTCCAAGAGAGGATACAACAACTGTTATGTTTGGTGGTATCAGATATCACGTTGCCGTTGATATATCACCATTGAGAAGGCTTGATGTTGCTTTGAGAAACATTGCATTAGGTGCATCTGCAAAGTGTTACAGAAACAAGATGAGCTACGCTGAAGCACTTGCAGAGGAAATCATTGCAGCAGCAAATAAGGACACAAAGAGCTATGCTTACAGCAAGAAGGAAGAAATCGAGAGAATTGCACAGTCCTCAAGGTGAGGACTGTTTTTATCCCCTCACTTTTCTATATCACCTGATCTTAAATTCACAAGATTCAGTGTTTGAGGATACTATGTCAGGAGGCTTTTTCCAACCATCTCTTTGGGCTTCTCAACTCCGAAGAAAGCTAAAACCGTTGGAGCTATATCCATAAGACTTGCATTCTCAATATTGACATTCTCAAATCCCCATAAAATCAGTGGAACTTTCACAACTTGTTCATTCATTGAGCCGTGCATGCCCCTAACCCAGTAGCTTGTCCCCTTAATACCTTTACACTTCGCATGGCTGCAGAACCAGTATCCCTCTTTAGCTGAAACTATCAGTTCTCCACTGTTCGGTGTATTTAAATGAGGCAAATCTTCCCTGAAAAAGACGTGCTTAACTCCTGGCGCTTTTAGTAAAACTTGATAAGCTTCTTCAGCTTGGTTTGGATTTTTCAGATAGATGTGCACTCCTCCACCTGAAGAAACACGGAGTGTTTCAATGCCATGCTTCTTCAAATAAGTCTTGAGGTTCACCCAGGTGTGAACGTTCTCCTGCCCGTGGTCTGCAAAGATAATGAAAGCGTATTCATCTTTTAAACGCTTCCAAATCAGATTGAGCATCTCGTCTACGGTTTTTACAGCTTTTAGAGCCTCTTCGCTCTCAACACCGTAATCGTGTTGCATTCCATCAATTGAGCAGAAGTGAACCAGCAATAAATCTGGCTTGCATTCCTCATAAAGGTATAATGCTGACTGTGCAACCCATACGTCTTTCCTCCAATCCCTTCCATGCTGTCTGTAGAGCTTGTCATCACTGAAGAATGGTGGAAAAATCCTCACGTTGGTTCCGCTGAAGGGTGGCATTGTATAGCCGCTAACAGAAGCACTCCTTATTCCTTTTTCCCTGAGAATATCGACAACTGTTCTTGCCTTTATCACCTTATGGGGATTAAATGCAACCTCATAATCGTAGAAGTTTATCTTCCTGTCAGCTAAGCGGTCATAGTAACCGTTCTCAACAACACCATGTTCCTTTGGATAAACACCAGTCATAATGGAGGTATGAACTAAGTCAGTGAGAGTGGGAAAGATGGAGTCAACTACCTCAAAGGAGCCCCCCTCAATCAAACTGCGGAGGAATGGCATGTGCTTAAGGTTGTAAACTCCATTTCCATCGAGACTTATTAAAGCAAGCTTTTCTCTCATGAAAGCACCCCATCAGCCTGACGTGCAGTCATCACCACTCAGACCTAGCGAACTTCATCATCTACGGGGTTTCTTAGATACCATAAAATTAAAAGTTTTTCAAAAATTCATCAAGTGTCATCTGTTTCCTCCACATCTTTAAGAGCCAGCTCTTCTCGAGATATTTCTCAAGAGGGTGCTCTAAGAGCTTTTTAACTTCGTTTAAAGCCTCCTGCAGTGTGTTGAATCTCCCAACTGGGTTTTTCAGGGCTTTCTTAACTCCTAATCTAATCTGCCATACTCCAACAGGAGCATAATATTTCGGGGTCACCTCTCTAAACACTAAAATCCTTGCTTGTCTTCTTCTATTCCTTAGAAATTCGAGGACACTTAAGCGGGCTGCATAGTAGGCGCCGGTTGTTTCCTCAGCATAACCTTTGATGCCTCTCCAATCTTCATAGTCATGAATCACTTGGGGCTCTTCGCTTCCAAACAGCGACCCCTTGAGCCACACCTCTAAGAGCTCAAATGCAAAACTCTCCGGCATCAAAAGCACAGCGTATCTATTCCCAAGGAATTCGTAAAAGTAAAGCTCGAACTCGTTTATTGTGTCATATTTCAGAATCTCTTTTCTCAAATGCTTTCCAATGGTGTCTTGAACTGCTGTGATGCTCCATCTCGTTGGCACAAGCTTTCTGCTAATCCCCAACAAACCGGCTGAAAGCAATCGTATAATGTAATATTCGTCAAATCCCCAAGTATAGAGCCTCATAATGGCTTCTTCAGCCTTTAGTTCATCGCTCACAACATAGTCAGTCTTTCTTGGGATTCTTGGATTTTCTGTAAGTTCAAAATCTAAAAGCTCCGCTTTTGGCCCAACTGGTGGGGCAAACTCATTTGGCAGAACTTTTAAAATCGGCTTTCTCTTGAGAAGAATTTCGCTATCTACTGGTCTTATTGACATTGCTAACTCTTGAATTTCGCTCAGAATTCGCTGGCTTTTGCTCACTTTTACATCAGCCTTCGTTTCTCCCATAATCAAAAGCGAACGGTATTTGAGAATGTCATTTATTGTTTTGTTTTCCCATTTAAGGGGGTTGTCAAGATAAGATGTGTTTCCTTCAATTGGCGGCACAAGGGGTCCAATTCGGACCTTTGGATATCCAAACTCTCCAACGAATATGCTTGGCGGTGAAGAGCCAAAAATTTCCCTTCTGTTTACAATTCTCTCGACACTCTTAACTACCCTAAATCTCTCAAGAATTGGGCATGTGGGTCGCCCACAGAGTAATTTGCGACCCTTGCACAATGCACATAGCTTTGAGTTAAAGAGCTGCATCATTATTAGTTTGTGCACTGGTATTTATAATTGCCCCCTCCAAAAAGCTTAAATACCCACTGCTTATGAGTAATAACCGTGCCGCGGTAGCCTAGCCTGGTAGGGCGCCGGCCTGCTAAGCCGGTGGGCGTGGTCCCTCCGGGGTTCAAATCCCCGCCGCGGCGCCAGCCTGGTTTCTCCGGGTCAAATGCCGGGATAGCCTAGAGGTGAGGCGGGGGACTGCAGATCCCCTTTACGGGGGTTCGAATCCCCCTCCCGGCTCCATAAAAACGTTTTCTAATAAAAAAAGTTCGATCAAGTTTGTTTTTTATCTTTGTGTTTTTCTTAGAGTGGAGTTTCTTTAGATTGGCATATTTTCAGGTCTTCACTAAAAAAGCGTCCTACGAACCCAAGAAGAAAAGAGACTGCTTACTTAAAATGCTGCATCTCAGATAACTTTTAATCCAGATCCGGTTAAAGGTAACAGGACTTTTGAGCCTTTTTCAAATTCGCCTCTCTCAAGAAGTTTCTTAAATGCGGCAAAGACGACTGCAGAGGTTGGCTCGACCAGGAAACCCATTGAAATGAGGTCATTAAAGGCTCTGTCTATTTCGCTATCCCCTACTGATATGCAGAATCCTTCAGTTTCTTTTAGAGCTTTGAGCATTTGCTCTTTTCTTGGAGGCTCTGGGATTGCTATCCCCTCTGCAAGCTTGCTTTTTTGTTCACTTCGTCTGCATAAGCTTTCATAACCTTCAGCCTGAACTGCAATTAACTTCGGCATTTTAGCTTTTCCGAAATCCTTGAGCTCTTTGAATCCTTTATATAGTCCTAAAAACAATGTCCCACTTCCTGTTGGAACTAAGGCATAGTCAACATCTCCAATTTGCTCAAAAATCTCATATGCAACAATTTTCGTACCCTCTAAGAAATAGGGATTATACCAGTGTGAAATATAAAATGCATCTTTAAACTCACGGGCTTTCCAATGTACCTCCATTCTTGAGCCTTTGATTTCATGAACTTCAGCCCCTAAAAGTTTTAAAATCCTTTTCTTCCCTCTGCTTGTGTGCTCTGGAATAAACACATGAACTTTAATTCTTTCAGCTTTTCCAAAGAGGGCAAAGCTTATGGCTGCATTCCCTGACGAATCAATGCTTATCTCCTTAATTCCTTCCTCTTTCAGCTTTGCAATTGTTACGTAAGTTCCTCTATCCTTGAATGAGCCGGAAGGCATCAAATATTCAAGCTTGAAAAGAACTTTAACATTTTCAATGTTCATTTCAACAGTTGGGATTATTGGAAGGACTAACTTTGGAAGAGCTCTTTCGTTGATTGGTAAGAAGTTCAAGTAACGTCTTACATCTAAATATTCCTTCTTTAAAAGCCTTTCAAAGCTCCCTTTAAACTCCATTACAACATCGAGAAGTCCACCACATTCACAAACTAAATGGAATTTTTTATAGGTTTTTCCGCATTTTTGGCATTTTAGCATGTACTCACCACCAAGATTTATGCGAAGACTTTTATTTGCTTTTTGCAAAGCTTATGATAAGGTGATGGAGATGAGGTTTGTATCAGCAGATAGACCCCAAACCGAAGAAGGGTACCAGTACCATATAGCCTGCAAGCCAGGGGATGTGGCAAGATACGTTCTATTGCCTGGAGATCCAGAGAGGGTGCCTAAAATAAGTGCTCTGTGGGATGAGGCAAAGGAAATAGCCTTCCACAGGGAGTATCGGACTCATACTGGAAAATATAAGGGGGTTCCAATAAGTGTAACTTCAACGGGGATTGGAGGGCCTTCTACGGCAATAGCAATTGAAGAATTGGCAGCTATAGGGGCTGACACCTTCATAAGGGTTGGCTCAACTGGAGCAATTCAACCAGGAATAGAGATTGGCGACTTAATAATTGCAAAAGCTGCCGTTAGGCTGGAGGGAACATCAAAGCAGTACGTTAGGGTTGAATATCCAGCGAGTGCAGATTATGAAGTGACCTTAGCATTGATTGAAGCCGCTGAGACATTAGGAGTTCGCTATCATGTGGGAATTACAGCATCAACGGACAGCTTCTATGTCGGTCAGGCAAGACCGGGATTAAATGGCTATTTCCCAAGCTTTGCAAAGCATCTGATTGATGATCTGAGACAGGCAAAAGTCACAAACTTTGAAATGGAAGCAGCGACACTCTTTACATTGGCTAACATCTATGGTCTTAGAGCTGGCTGTGTATGTGCGGTCTTTGCGAATAGAGTTACCAATGAGTTCGGAAAAGCTGGGGAGAAAGAGGCGGCATTAGTTGCAAGTGAGGCCGTAAAAATTTTGGCTGAGTGGGATGAAGAGAAGGAGAAAAAAGGAAAGAAATACTGGTTCCCAAGCTTGAGGAAGCTTTAGCGTCTCTTTTTGACTTTAATTTTTTAACATGTGCAGTCTTGACTTTGAGCAAAACATTGTATTCTTATGGTAACTTTGCATGAAATAATTAAACTCCAATCGGGTCTTCTCAGAAAAGTTTGTGGTGCGGTGGCCGGGATTTGAACCCGGGCCCGCGGCGTGGCAGGCCGCTGTCCTAGACCAGGCTAGACTACCACCGCACAGCCCGTTAAATACTAACATAAGAGTGCCTTTATAAGCTTTTCGCCAGCAAACTTTATAAAGAGCATTTTTTAAAACCCAATGAGCGCGCCCCGGTGGCCTAGTCTGGATAGGGCGCGAGGCTGCGGACCTCGAGGTCCGGGGTTCAAATCCCCGCCGGGGCGCCATTCTCCTAAAAACAGAATTAAAAAAAGAGAATCAGTCTCCTGTAGCACCTTTTAGGGCATCTTTGCACATGCATCTCCTTTCCTTTGGTATGTATTCGATCGCCTTCATAAGGAGATACTTTATCTCCTCGCTCTTCTTGGCCATCAGCTCGACTACTTCTGTGTGGGTTAGCTTTTGAGAACTTATTCCTGCAGCAAAGTTTGTAACTATTGCAACACTTGAATAACACATCTCAAGTTCCCTTGCTAAAATTGCCTCTGGACATTGAGTCATTCCAACGACATCTGCCCCTAAAATCCTTAATGCCCTGATTTCAGCTCTTGTCTCAAACCTTGGTCCTTCCATACAAGCATAAGTACCCTTTGGATGGTAGCTGAATCCAAGCTCCTTTGCTGCTCTAATGAGGGCATTCCTGATCTCTGGACAGTATGGGTCAGTAAAGTCTATATGGGCAACGAATTTCCTCTCATGTGGTGAATCTTCTCCATCATAGAACGTGTACACTCTGTTTTTTGTAAAGTCCATAAGCTGGTCGAGAATCACGAAGTCTCCGGGCTTCATAGCTTTATTCAATGAGCCCACAGCTGAAGTTGCTAAAATTCTTTCAACACCGAGTTCATAGAGCCCCCAGATATTTGCACGGTAGTTTATCTTATGGGGAGGAACGCTGTGTTTTTCTCCGTGTCTTGCTAAAAAGGCTATTTCCTCGCCTTTGTATGTCCCTATTTTCACTTTGATCTTTCCGTAGGGAGTGTTTATCTCCTCTTCCCTTATATTCTCTAAGAGCTTGGGATCATAAACTCCAGAACCTCCAATAATGGCTATCCTTACCATTTTTATCACCTTAAGAAAAGAGTATAAAGGAAGGTTTAAAAAAGCTACTTTTCCCACAGTGTCCTATGTTCATTAGCTCTCTTTTCTAAATCATCCTCAACCTCTTTGCTTTTAGCAAGTTCTAATATCTTCACAAGCAACTCTCCAAGGAGCCATGAACCCCATTTGGGATCTTTAACTTCCAATGCTGTGTCAATGGCCCTGTCGATATCCCCCTCTTTGAGCAAATTCACAGCTATGCTGCCAAATGCTAAGGAACGCAAATGGCTGTCCGTGACTCTATGGGCAAAATGGAGAGCTTTGTTATACTCTCCGACTTTTGCTAAGAATGTCACTACCTTTACAAGAATGGCTTCGTTTCCTGTCCTTGCTCCAATAGTTTCAACAACTTTGATATATTTTTTGTCGGGCTTTTCTAATAATTTTGTAAGCAGAAACTTCGCTACTGGGATAAACTCTTCCCTGCCGATTTTAATCATCAATATCCTTAGCAATTCTTCGTCCTCTATAATCTTGGCTGAAATTTCCTTCAAGGTTTTAATTCTCTCTGCGGGAGGCATCTTTTTAATAATTCTGATGACAGAATCTATCTCTCCCGAACTGCCAAAGCCTACAAGCAAGTTTCTAAGGGCATCAAAGCTAAGTTCATCCGCCATGGTCAGTGCAGCATCAACAAATTTTTCAAAAGTAGCCTTTGGTGCCCCGTAGTTTTTTAGATGAATGGCAATTTCCTTCATCGCTTCGTTTATCCAGTACTTACTTTTTAAACTCTGCAATATTTTCATGGCACTCCCAAATTCTTCCCTCTTTAAATGTGTCTTGAGAAGTTCAACAGCTGCTATTGAGTACCATGGTTCTTCATCTATGATTTCGAGAATCGAATATGCTTTTCTAACTTTTCCAGTATTTATGTAGGAGATTAGCAGTCTGAGGAGCATTTCATTTCTTCTTATTTTATCCTTTATTTCAGAGGTGTACATGAGGGCTTCATCGTGCATTTTGAGCTCTATTAATGTGTTAACTATGCTCTCAATGAGTTCGTCGTGCACCGGGTTTGGAATTGCCTTTGTCATCTCAAATGCTTGGTGAAAGACTTTAACAGCTGCTGCGATTTTAGCTTTTCTTAAATATTTGCCAATTTCTATAAGTGTTTTTATTATTGCAATTGGATTTTCGATCATTTTTACAGTTTCGACGGCATTGGCAAATGCTTTTTTGTATCTGTTGTCCCTAAGCAGGAACAGCTGGTACCCAATCCGAGCATAGGAAATAGCGCGAAAATAGGGATCCCTTATCATTGATGTGAGTTTGAGAACTTCACCTGCAACATCTACCTTGGTCATGGTTACCAAATTGAAAGTTTGATTATGAAGTATTTAACAATTTTTGAGATTAAAGCGAATAGTAGAAAAGTATACGACAAAAAACGAAAGCTTACATCAGCTAAGATCGTCGTACACAATGCTCACTGTCTCACCGTCGTCTAAAGCTACAAAGCTGATCTTGACTTTTTTTCCTGTTTTTGGATCAATAACAATGAAATCTGGGTTATCGAGGTATCTACTGGATGGGATTTTCCAAACATCGCTGTAATGCTTCTTTAGCTCTTTTACAAATTTGTTGACATCTTTTTTAATAATAGCTGTCATAGATATCACCATGTATATGTACAACCCTAAAGTATAAAAAGCTTTTTAATCGCTATTCGTTAAAGATATTATCGACAATTGTCTATTCAGAGGGCCTTGCAAATCATTGCACCTTGTGGAACATTTAACTCCCTTGCCACAGGTTTGCATTTTGCCTTTAGAAGAAAGAACACCCTATCATCTTTAATCTCACTTAGTGTTTCGAAGTTGCCTTGTCCTTTAGCTATTATCACATCGGCTTTATTGAATATCTCAATGAAATCTCTGCTGACTTTATTCATGGGAACACCGACTATTCTTGTTCCCGTAGAAATTATTTTTCCAAATTTGTCTATACCTGCTTCTTTTAGATCATTAACAGTTGCATCGTTTATTATGGCATCCTCTTTTCCAGCAATGTAAACTTCCAGCCTGGGGAACTCTTCTCTGATTTTTTCCAAGAGCAGTTTGTCAAAATAAATCTCTCCACAATTGTCAGTTATATACAACAGAATTTTTGACATCTTTAGTGTGTCAAACAGCTTTTTACTTTCATCAATGTATAGCCCCTCTTTTACCATCTCCAAAATGTCCTCCTCAATTTTTTCGGGATTATATCCGACGGCAAAGTCAATTACATTGCCTGCTATAGCCAGCTTAAGGGCAGTGTTTAGGTCAATCTTAAGCTTTCTTTTTAAGTCATCTACCACTTTTCGTGCAAGTTTGTTAGACCTATCCTTGTATCCTTTAAATGGATCGTTAACTCCTAGATACTCATAGAGCCTAAGGAATATTTCACTTCCGACAACAGCTGGAATTGAGTTTTCATTGAAGTAATCTGCAAAAAGCTTGGATGAAAAAATCATAGCTCTTCTTCTTTTCTCTAAATCTTCAGTGCTGAGTTCTGCTATTCTTTGGCACTGAAGCACTTGGCATGCAAGACACTCGTAATGTACCTTCATTTTTTCATCCCGCTTTCTTAAAGTTTTTGTCCCTCTTAATTCTTGCGCTGTGTTCTGTGAAAAGATTTTTAAGTCAGTCAACCGAACAAATGTTCGGTGAGGCAAAGTGGAGGTCATAGAGAATGCAAGGTTTGGAAAGTTCCATTACAGATTGCTGGCAGTCTTGGGCACAATATGGGCGTTTATAGCAATTAACACTCTCTCTGTGGCATTTATAATTCCGTTGCTGAAAAAAGAACCTGCATTTCAAGGAAGCCTAACGAAGCTTGGAGCAATGGGATCGGCAGCGTTATGGGGCATGTTGCTTGGAGCGTGGTTCTTCGGAATACTGGCTGACTATATAGGAAGAAAGAAAAGCTTGAGCTTGGCAGTGGCCACATTCGGCATTGCCTCAGTGGTAAGCTCATTTGTTCAAAGCTTGGATCAGCTGATTGTTCTAAGATTTATAGTTGGTCTTGGTTTGGGTGGTTCTCTCCCAGTCGCAAGTTCATACTTCGCCGAATTCATGCCAAAGAAGATCAGGGGCGCTATGATTTCAATTTTGGAAAGTTTCTGGGCAATTGGTACAATAATAATTGGAATTGTTGCTTTGATAGTGAAGGCAGATTGGCGGGGAATACTTCTATTCGGGGGTGCAATTCTGTTAGCATTGCCTTTCTTAGTAGCACTGCCAGAATCTCCCCGCTTTCTGCTTCTCAATGGGAAGATTAGAGAAGCTGAAGAGGTAATAGGAAAAATTTTCGGAGTTTCTGTAAAACTGGAGAGGCCTAAAGAGGAGCACGGAAAAATCACAATTGCAGAACTTTGGAGCAAACACGCCAAAACAACTTTCATGTTGACAGTTGCATGGTTCAGCATTGCATTCGCTTACTATGGATTCTTTATATGGCTTCCAAAGTTTCTTGCATCAACGCTTAACATCACTGTTTTTAAGAGCTTTCAGTATTTCATAATTACTGCACTTGCGCAGTTGCCCGGCTACTGGAGTGCTGCATATTTCATTGAGAAAGTTGGAAGAAAGAAAACATTATCTGGCTATCTATTCGTATCAGGTTTGGCTGGAATCTTATTCTATAAGTTTGCAAGTTCTGGAAATGCATCGATGATACTTCTGAGTGCTGTGTTATTCAGCTTCTTTAACTTGGGTGCATGGGGAGCAATCTATGCTTACACCCCCGAGCTATATCCAACAAGTGTCAGGGGTACAGGAACTGGTTGGGCTGGAGCCATGGCAAGGATAGGCGGCGGATTGGCACCTATAGTTGCTGGAAGGATTATGGAAATCTCAACAGTCGGGATGGCAGTGCTCATAATAGCAATAATCTCAATAATAGGTGCGTTGGATATTGCAGTACTTGGAAAAGAAACAAAAGGAAAAGCCTTAGAGTAGTTCTTCTAAATACTCAAGTTCTTCTGGCACCGGTTTTTTCTTTCTTTTTTCAATCTCTCTAATGATCATGTAGCCGTGAAGGATTGGTAACCATTCCATATCTCTCACCTCCTTTTTCTTTTTCCCTCATACTCAATAATTATTTGATATTTTGGGCTTAAAAGTCTTGTGCGCTCTGGAATGGCTGTGAATGTTCTTCTAAGGTCAAAACTCACGTAAAACAGCTTAAATGCTTCGTTTCCAGATATAATGTACATGTTTGAACATAAAGAGGTATTTAGATTGGACTATTTGATGAAAAAGTATTCATTAATACAATTTGGTAAAACCTAAGGATTATAAAGTTGTCATCACTCTTTCTTATGGTGGGAAGAAATGGCTTTAGAGAGTCTTGGTAAGGCATTAAACGCTGCATTAAAAAAACTCGCACGTGCAGGTTCTGTTGATGAAGTGCTGATTAGGGAGGTCGTAAGGGACATTCAGAGAGCTTTAATAATGAGCGATGTTAATGTTAAACTTGTTCTTGACTTAACTAAGAAAATTCAAAAAAGAGCCTTAGAAGAAAAGCCTCCTGCTGGGGTATCCAGAAGGGAACACATCATAAAGATAGTCTATGAGGAGCTCACAAATTTCCTTGGAAAGGAAGCGAAACCCATAGAGATAAAAGAAAAGCCAACTGTTCTGCTTACAGTTGGAATTCAGGGTTCTGGTAAGACAACGACAGTTGCCAAGCTTGCTCGGTATTTCCAGAAAAGAGGATATAAAGTGGGAGTTGTGTGCTCAGATACTTGGCGCCCTGGGGCTTATCATCAGCTTAAACAATTGGTTGAGCCCTATTCAATTGAGGTTTTTGGAGATCCCGATGAAAAAGATGCCGTTAGGCTTGCTAAAGAAGGAGTTGAGTACTTCAACCATAAAGGAGTCGACATAATTATAGTTGATTCTGCTGGAAGGCATAAAGAAGAGAAAAGTCTAATCGAAGAAATGAAGCAGATAAGTGATGCGATAAACCCCCACGAGGTTATTCTTGTTATAGATGGAACGATTGGCCAGCAGGCTTATAGTCAAGCTTTAGCATTTAAGGAAGCAACCCCGATAGGTTCAATTATTGTAACAAAACTTGATGGTTCAGCAAAAGGAGGAGGAGCATTGTCAGCTGTTGTGGCGACAGGAGCCCCAATAAAGTTCATTGGTGTTGGAGAGAGAATTGATGATTTAGAGCCTTTTGATCCCAAGAGATTTGTATCAAGGTTACTTGGCTTAGGTGATATTCAAGGTCTTTTAGAGAAATTTGAAGAGCTAAGCAGGGCTCAGGAACTCAAAGAAGAAGATTTGGAAAAGTTCATGCGTGGAAAGTTCAATCTTAAAGATATGTACGCCCAGCTTGAAGCTATGAGCAAGATGGGACCATTAAAGCAAATTCTCCAGATGATTCCCGGTTTGGGGTACTCTCTTCCTGATGACGTTGTCAGGGTTAGTGAGCAGAGGTTGAAGAAATTTAAAGTGATTATGGATTCAATGACTGAAGAGGAGCTTGAACATCCTGAGATTATCAACTACTCGCGCATTAAGAGAATTGCCAGAGGTTCTGGAACTACAGTGAAAGATGTTAAAGAGCTGCTTGAGCAGTATAATCAGATGAAGAAATTCTTTAAGAGCATGAACAAAAGAAGTCTTAATAGGATGATGAAGAGATTAGGTATGGGAGGTTTTGGCATATGATGGAGGCGTTTGTTTTAATCATTGTAAAGCCGGGTAATGAAGAAAAAGTATACAACAAGCTCAAAGACAAGCCCATGGTGAAGGAGATTTATCGGGTGTATGGCGAATACGACATTGTCATTAGGGTAGAGGTTAGTAACATAGCAGAGCTGGATAAGTTCCATGATGAAATACTCAGGAGAATAGGGGACATTGAGATGACGGAAACACTGATAGCGAGTTCATATAGAATTTAGGAGGTGGGGTGGTGAAGAAAAAGTGGATTGCCACAATTCACTTGGATACACTTGAAATTGAATCCGATCCTTCTTTTAAATTTAGATGTCTTGAAAACTGTGCTGAGTGCTGTTTTAGACTTGAAGTGCCTCTTAGAGATGAGGATATTGAAAGACTTGAGGAGATTGGATACAGTACTTGGGAGTTTGTGGATTATGAAAAAATGTTTTACAGAGGGGATAGGTTTTTGGGATATGCTCTGAAAAAGAGACCTTTTGATGGAGGTTGCATATTTCTTCAAGAGGATGGAAAATGCAAGGTATATCCACATAGACCCCTTGCTTGTAAGCTCTACCCTTTTGTGCTTATAAGAAAAGGCAACACGCTTGAGGTTTATATAAAAGAAGAAGAGTTTTGTAAAGGAATAAACCATCCCCAAGGTGAACCTTTCACCTTAGAACTCGTTAAAAAGTATTTTTGGGAAATTGTTGAAGACTACCGTAGAAAATTGGGATTTTCCAAAGTGTCTTAGACTGATAATACCAATGTAGATTGTAATTTTCACCGAAACCTATTTATACATTTTTTTGTCAATCATTTTTTCAAAGGAGGTGGAGGCATTGAGTCAGATAAAAGCAGTCAAGGAAAAGCTTAGGGTAATAAGAATCCTAAAACTGCTCAAAAAGAGGTATACATATGAGGAACTTTCAAAGATAACTGGGCTGCCGATTACAGTGCTCAACAGATATGTGAGGGGAAAAGTCCTTCCAAGCACTGACAGGGCTAAGGAGCTTCTGGAAATGTTATCCCCCTACATTAACATAGAAGAAGAAGTGAAAAGAAGAATACAGTTTGATGAACATGGTCTCTTTGATAATATGAAGATATTGAGCGATACCAACCTAATGAGCCTGATAGCTGAAGAAGTTGCATCAAGATACATTAGCAAAGATATTTCAAAGGTTCTCACAGCGGCTACAGACGGCATACCATTGGCTGTTCACATAGCAAATGAGCTAAATGTTGATGTTGTATATGCAAAGAAGAAGAAAGAAGTTGGGGTTGAGAAATTCTATGAGGTCAATTACGTCCCCAGTGCTTCAGGGAGCGTTATGACACTATACTTGCCACAGTGGGCTTTGAAAAGAGGTGAAAAAGTTTTGATCGTTGATGATGTAATCAGGAGTGGAGAAACCCAAAAAGCCTTGCTGGAAATGTGTAAACAAGCTGGTGCTGTACCCGTTGGAATGTTTTTCCTAATAAGCGTTGGCAATGTTATTGATGTTCTTAAAAATGAATATAAGATTCCAGTTGAAAGCTTGGTGAGACTATGATTAGCACAGGGATACAAAGGCTCGATGACATATTAAAAGGTGGCATTAGAGAAGAGCACAGCGTAATGTTCTCTGGGCTATTTGATGAAGACCACAGAATATTAATGCACCAATTTGTTTTTTCTCTTCTCTCTCAAGACTACAAAGTGCTATTAGTAGAGTTTAAGCAGACTCCACGCTCTTTGATAGAATGGGTTAAAGAATACGGCATAGATTATTCGTCGTTTATGGAAAGTGAAAAATTAAGGATACTTGACGGTTATACAAACATATACTCTAAAATGACAGTCTCAGGGAAGGATATGCTCCCAAATCCCTTAGACTTACCAATAACGACAGCAATTATAAGAGATATCTTAATAAAGGAAAAGTACGATTTCCTCGTTATTGATGATTTATCAATTCTTTATGCCGTTTTATCAAGCAAGGAAGAATTCTTCAAAATTATCGTTAGATTCATAAACTCAATTTCCCTTGAGCATGTATCCACAGTTG
This sequence comes from Thermococcus sp. SY098, assembly GCF_035621495.1. NCBI lineage: Archaea > Methanobacteriati > Methanobacteriota > Thermococci > Thermococcales > Thermococcaceae > Thermococcus > Thermococcus sp. SY098. The sequence continues at coordinate 1,939,751 of NZ_CP141821.1, forward strand.
CATCATTTATGGAAGAATTAACTTCTCCTGACTACTATTCCCTTCTAACCTTGCCTTTTGGGTACGTTATTTCAGTCAAGAACGGCAAAATACATGTTCTTAAGGCACCTCACCCTCTAAGTTCTGTGACATATTTCACTTATGTGAAAACCGAAAGGGGAATTCAGCCTTATGGAGAATATTATGAAACTGTGGAAAGGCTGAAAGAATCCCTATTTTTGGATGAAGAGGGTATGTTGTGGGCTGGAAATGAGAGGGTCCAATTAGTGGAAGAGAACAGTGAAGCAACGCTTATTGAGGGCCTTTTTGAATATCTGGGGGAAGAGGAGGCTAAGAGATTTTTGTACTTTTGGGGGAGAAAATCATTCCAAGAGATAGGAAAAATATATGCAAAGGTTCACAAAAGTCTCAGGCACGTTTTAGAGAAAATATTTGATGAAACCAAGATTAGTGGGGGAGGGATGCTGGAAATTCTTCAATTTTCTAATGACATGATAGTAATTAAAGGAAAAAACTTGTTCCCAAGGATGCCAAACTTTGGATCTCAGGTTCACCTTCATTATGCTGGTGCACTTGCTCAGATAGTGGAAGAAATATCGGGCAGTGAATGGGAAGGTCATGAGGTTAAATGTGAAGCTAAGGGTGATTCATACTGTGAATTTGTAATAAAAAGAAAAGAGGAGTAAAAATGTTGGGAGAGTTCATGGATGGGAAGGTTTTTGGTTTATAATGCAGAGGGCAGAAGCTTGGTTATTGATGCCAACATTGGAGAAAGATTTTCTTTTTATTGCTCCAGGGAGGAATGTGGAACAGAAATAGCAATTGAGGGAGTCATAAGACATGCAACTTTTGATGAGTTTGTTAGAGTTAGAGATCATATTATTGAGCAGAACAAAGAATTTAAAGTACTTAGGGATGTACTTCCCAAAGAACTTGTCATTTTTGAGGGCACAGTAAACGGAAAGAGGGTGAAATTGCCAGTAGAAAAACTGGACGAAGCAGCGAAGCGATTCATTAATAAATATCTAAATAGGTAGAACGAGATCCTCTTTTACTATATCCATGGCAACATGGGTATTTGTTTTTTCAACTCCATCAATTGCCAAAACTTTTTTCACGAACCTGTTCATATCCTCTCTTCCCTTGAATTTTGCAACTACAATTATGTCGTACTCTCCAGTAACATCATAGACACACAAAACATGGTCATCTTTAGCGATCTCTTTTTCAATTTGAATAATCCTTTTTCCTTGGGCCCTGACTCCTATAATAGCTGTCAGCTCATAACCAAGCTTTTCATAGTCTAACTTTGGGTAAAATCCTTTTAGTATGCCTTCTTCTTCAAGTCTCTTCAATCTATTATAAACGGTGCCAACGGCAACATTTAGTTTCTTGGCGATTTCTCTGTAAGATAAACGTGCATCTTTTTGGAGCAATGAAAGTATCTTCCTGTCAAGTTCATCTATCATTGTTCTCACCTTATAGAGCTCCACCGCAAAGTTTAAATATTCTTCTCCTACACCTCATACCGGGTTCAAGGACCGGTAGCCTAGCCAGGATAGGGCGGCGGCCTCCTAAGCCGCAGGTCCGGGGTTCGAATCCCCGCCGGTCCGCCATAAAAGTATTTTGCTCTTTTCTTAGACATTGTAGATTCTTGGGGTATGACTTTATGCATCATAGATAAAACATCAGCAGAAAGTTTTATAAAACTAACAAAAATTAACTAAAATCTGAAGGTTCTTTAAAACTTGCAAGCGCATGAATAAAAATAGAAAATTCTGCGAGATTTTCAACAACAAAAATATAAGGAGGTGATGCCGATGATTGAAGATGCGCTGATGCTTTACATAATGACCAGTGTAAAAGAGGAGAGCAAAAAGAAAAAGAGGAAATTTTTAGCCTTTTCCCGCTGAACTTTCTCTTTTTGCGAAACTTTTAAATATACCATTTTAGTAAAATAAAGTTAGAAAAAGTGGGGGGTGAGCGGATGAGATACGTAGCGGTATTAGCAAACATAAATGGAAACTTCCCGGCTTTAGTTAAAGCACTTGGAAAAATTGAAGAACTCAAAGAGAATGGGTATGATATTGAGAAATATTACATTCTTGGGAACATTGTAGGATTATTCCCATATCCGAAAGAGATCTTGGATGCCCTTGATGATTTGATTAAAAGCACCAAAGTTAAACTAATCCGGGGTGAATTTGACCAGATAATTGCTATGAGCGATCCCCATGCTGAAGGTCCGGATTACATTGATAATATCAGCCTTCCAGAGCATGTTAAAGCAGCTCTAAAATACACATGGGAAAAGCTTGATCATGATGGAAGGGAGTTTATAAGAGATTTACCAGTGTACCTTGTTGACAAAATTGGGGACAACGACATATTTGGAGTTTATGGGAGCCCATTAAACCCATTTGGGGGCATAGTACTTCCAGAACAACCAACCTCATACTATGAAGCAATAATGAGGCCAGTAAAAGAGTATGAAATTCTTTTAGTGGCTTCTCCAAAGATACCGGTGAATGCTATGACAAGATATGGGAGGGTAGTCTGCCCAGGAAGCATAGGCTTCCCGCCAGGAAAAGAACACAAAGCAACGTTTGCCCTCATTGATGTGGATACACTTCATGTGAAATTCGTTGAAGTTGACTATGACAAAAGAATAATTGAAGACAAGATAAAGAAGGAAGGTCTACCCGAAGAGCTGATTAGGATTCTCTACCATGGAAAGCTTTGATGCCCTCTTTTATTTTGTTCTTCAGGATTAACGTATAAAGCAAAATTCCAATGAGCAAAACTATTTTTGATATAAAGACTAACAACTGAAGTGGTATTGCAAACAATAGTGGTTTATATGATTTAGGAGAAATTTTTAGCTTTTTATGACTGAGATACGCTGTTCCACACAATATTGTCAAGTATCCGACTAATAATCCCATCACTGCTCCATACTCATTAAGCATTCTAATAAGGGGTATCCACGTAATTAACGCTACCAAAGCCCCAACAGTTGCGATAAAACTGCCCTCTTTCACGTATCTTGTGGAGTTTAAAGCAACGATGCTGGGGTTGTAGGCTATATAAATCTCAACTGCCAGCAGTGCGATGTAAAACTCATTTCCAAGATTAAAACCAAAAAGAAATGAAATTACCTCTCTTCCGACAAGCAACAGAGCAAAGACGACAAAAGCTGTGAAGATTGATAGTAGTTCCGTGGTCTTTTCTGCAAGTAGCTTTACATAATTTAATTCCTCTTTCCCGTATTTGTATGAGTATAGCGGCATGATTGCAGATTGGAGCACCTGAGGCAAATAAGTCAGCAGAAATGCTGCTGACAGAGATGCCGAGATCTTACCAGCAATCAGTGCATTTCCAAGCTTTTCGCTTAGGAAGTAAGGTCCCTGAACTAAAAATACCCCAGAAAGGGTTCCGAGGAATGCAAAGGATGAATATCTAAGTAGAATGTGAAGTTCATATTTTCTGGGTTTTCCCAATAAACCCTTTTTGAAGAGATATATGAAAGCAAAAGAGGATATTGTAAACAGCAGTGCTATATATGGCAGATAGGGATCGTTAGAATAAAAGCTGGCAACAAAGGGTATGAAACTGAGGATCATAATATATGCATAAATCTCTCCTCTATGGATTCCGTAGACGAAGCTCCTAAATGTGAGTTGAACTGCTCTCAGAACTGAAAGAATGGCAAGATGCACGTTCAACGGGGCAAGTAAAATCCCAATCAGTGGAAATGAAAACGAAATTGATGTCATTGATTTTATTTTTTCAAAATCTTTCTTTGCAAGAAATTCCGAAGAGTACTTGCCCAATGCAACCGCAAAAAAGCTCAGCGGCATTGCCACAAGAAATGCTTGGGAAATCAGAGAATTTGCAGATCCTAAAGTTTCAACCCCAAATTTTCTTGAGATGATAATGCTGTAGAGAAATCTGCTAATTCCAAATAAAGCAAGAGCTACTATGCTTGCAATTGAATGTCTTATTAGAACTTTTCTCTCATAACTCATAAGAGAAAAATTAGATGTAGAGGATTTAACCTTTGTGGAATCCTAAATAAAATCCGACTACAAATGCTCCTCCTCCTGGAAGAATACCCATAACTTTGTCTGCCAGACTCAGTGTCTGGGTTGCTGCACTTTCTGTAAGATTAAAAAGTGCATTTGTGTTTATTGTTATTACTCCCTTCTGCTGAAGCCAAAAGAGGCTGAGTACATATGCTCCAATTAGTGCTAATACAAGTTTGATGAACTTCTTTAGTGCATAGCCGGTTATGAATCCCACAAGCCCTCCAACACCTATATCCCCTGCAATTCCACCAAAATTCACTTCCATTTCAATCCACCTAATCAGAATCTATACGGTTGAGGGTTAAATAGTTTTACGTTAGTTGTTTTATAGATACGAAATGTTTAAAGAATATAAAAGAAAAATATTTATAACTGGTGAAAGCTTTGATTTGATATACTTTATGTATTATTATAGGTGATACTTATGACTGCGCCAATGGAAAGGTTGAAAGAAAAGCTGACGAAAGAAGTGCTGTGGCTGTACATTTTAAGTCTTCTAAAAGAGAGACCAATGTACGCTTATGAGCTAAAGAGCAGAATAAGGGAAAAGTTTGGATTTGAACCGGCAACAGTCAGTTCATATGTAGTTCTGTACAAGCTTGAAAAAGATGGTTATGTTACATCAAAATGGCAAGAAAGCGAAACTGGGAAGCCCTCGAGAAAGTATTATGAACTTACAGAAAAAGGCAGAAAACTTTTAGAGGAAGGAATAAACTTCATAGAAAATACCTTAGAGAAGCTTAAAAGTTAACGTCCAACTCCTCCTCTTGGCTCCCTGGCTTTTGGCCTTAGTCCTTTGTATCCACATTTTCTGCACTTATCTGCCTTCCATGGATTGGTTGCTCCACACCTCATGCATATATACTTTTTAAATATTCTTGCTTCCGCTTCTGGAAACCTCGCCATGATAATCCCTCCATGATCTTGATGATGGTGCGGGGGACGGGATTCGAACCCGCGCAGCCCTCCGGCAGCGGATCTTAAGTCCGCCCCCTTTGGCCAGGCTCGGGCACCCCCGCTCATTCACTAAGATGAGAGGGTAAATTAAAAAGCTTTCGGTAAGCCTCGGAAGTGATGGCCCTCATCACCTTTCGGTGCCGGGCCTTCTCATCATCGGCAATAATTAATTTTCCCAGAAATTTATAAACCTAAACTTCAACGCTCATCTGGTGATGGAGATGATAAAGGTTAGGGTCATTGGAAGAAAAATCGAGAAGGAAATTGAATGGCAAAAGGGTATGAAAGTTGCAGATGTTTTGAGAGCCGTTGGATTTAACACAGAGAGTGCGATAGCAAAGGTGAATGGAAAAGTCGCTTTGGAAGATGATCCAATTAAAGACGGCGATTATGTTGAGGTCATTCCGGTGGTTTCGGGAGGATAAAAAGAAGAAAAATCAGCTGAGCCTTTCTTTCATGAATTTTTCTAAGTTGTTCATAGCCTGCTCAAGGATTTCGACTGGCGGCAGGAAGACAGCTCTGAAGTGCCATTCTCCACCTTCTCCGAATCCTGAGCCGTGGACCACTAAGATGTGAGCGTTTCTGAGCACATCAAGAACAAATTCCTTGTCACTCTTCCACTTGCTCCTATCTTCAATGCGTGGGAAGATGTAAAACGCTCCTTCTGGCTTTTGGGCACTCAAACCAGGAATTTCGTTCAGCCTCTTGTAGATATAGTCCCTCCTCTCTTTGAGCTTTTTCATATATTCCTCAAGGTAGTCCATTGGACCTGTGAGACCAGCAATGGCGGCTTTTTGAGCTGGTGTATTTGGACAGAGCCTTACTCTTGCGAGCTTTCCTATTGCCTCTCTTACTTCAGCAAGCTTGTCCTCCGGATCAACGAAGTACATGTATCCTAATCTCCACCCTGTTGCAAAGTAAACTTTTGAGAGACCGTTCATTACAATTACTGGAACATCTTTTGTCAATGAGCCCGGAGAAACGTGCTTCCCTTCATAGGTCATTAAATCGTAAATTTCATCGCTGATAACGGGAATGTCATATTCTCCAGCTAAGTCAAGAATCTCTTTGAGCGTCTTTTTGTCATACAAGGCTCCAGTTGGGTTATTTGGATTTATAACTGCTATAGCTTTTGTTTTTTCACTTATCTTCTTTCTCATGTCATCTATATCTGGCTGCCATCCTTCTTCTTCAATTCCAAGGTAGGCTTTTGGAACTCCATCGTAGAACTTTACAAGTGCTACGTATGGGGGATAACTCGGCCCTGGGATTAAAACTTCATCTCCAGGCTCAACAAGAGCGCCAAAGACGAACTGTAATGCCTCTGTAACTGCTGCTGTTACCATCACATCATCCACAGTTATATCAACGCCATTTTTCTTCTTTTCCCTTTCTACTATTGCCTTTCTGAGCTCTATGTCGCCTTCACTCTCTCCGTAGTAGTTGTGTCCCTCCATGATAGCTTTACAGTATGCCTCTTTCATGTGCTTTGGTGGCTGAAAGTCGAACTTAACTGGATCCCCGATGTTAAGCTTGATTATTTTTATCCCCTGCTTTTCAAGTTCTCTGGCGGGTAGAACAACATCTCTAATCGCATATTCGATTCCCATAGCCCTTTTAGATGCATGAATCATTTCAATCACCAACAAATTGCTTTCATAATTAGTTGAGCATTCTATCATAAAAGCTTACCTCTCCCGCAGTATCAAATAACAGGAAGTAGAAAGATGATGACGGTTTTATGTTTGCTTCAGCATTTATTAGAAAACACTTAACTTTAAAAGCCAGAGAAAATAATAGAAGTAGGCGATGACGAATAGCAAGCATGCTGAGTAATGATGACGTGAACACCCTCCGAGCCTTTTAATGGCTTTTGTTCATATCTACCCTAATCTGTTCATCTTTCTTTTCAATGGTTATCCTGTATTTTGTTCCTCCAATGGTTATCGTTTTTATTTCAATCTTTTCAAGATGCTCTGGGAGCTGTGGATTTGTTGATACTCCCTCTGGAGTGAGTCCAAGCATGGCTGTTAAGAATGCAAAAGGGGTTGCGGCACTCCATGCTTGAGGGACATTTGCTCTTGGAATGGGAAGTGGAATCTCACTTCTAACACCACTGAAAAGCTCTGGCAACTGATAGTTCATCAAATTCGCAGCTTTCAGAAATTTATCGGCCAGAAAAGCTGCTTTTTCAGTTTCTCCAATTTTTGCTAATCCCAATGCAATAAGTGCATTATCATGTGCCCAAACGCTGCCGTTATGGTAGCTGAAAGGATTGTATGCTTTTTCTTTTGAGCTTAGAGTTCTAATTCCCCATCCCGAAAACATGTCTTTTTTGAACAACCTTTCGGCAACTTCTTTTTCATGCTCTGCGATGCCTGTGAAGAGCAAGTGACCGGGATTGGAGGAAATTACTTTTGAAGGCTTGTTGTTGCCATTTAGAGCAATTGCATAAAATTTCTCCTTCTTCATCCAGAAATCCGTATTAAATTTCCTTCTTAGTTTTTTGGCTTCTTCCCTCAGGGTCGATTCTTCAAACTCCAAGATATCCGAAAGTCTCGCCATGTCTAATAGGGCTTTATACACATAACCCTGAACTTCAACTAATGCAATTGGCGGTTTTGTAGGTTCTCCGTGCTCATCTGGAACCCCTTCTTTTGAGTCCTTCCATCCTTGGTTCATTTGAACATAGGGGGAAGCCAACGAATACCTCACGTATCCATCTCCCTCTTCAAGCTTCATAAAAATCCATTCAAGTGCCTTGTTTAGGGTGTCTTTAAGTTCTTTCACTGTGTTGTAATCTCTTGTCCATCTAACGTATTCCCCTGCTAAGATCAAATACAGGGGAGTAGAATCCACTGTTCCGTAATATGGAGCAAAAGGCATTAAGTTTGCTTGAGAGAGCTCTCCAAGTCTGTATTCGTGAGGAATTTTCCCAGATTCTTCAAGTGTTTTTTTGTCAAATTTTCTTCCTTGGAGTTTTGATAGGATTTTCAAGGTTCCTTTGGCGTATTCCGGGAAGTATGGCAGAAGGAATAAGGATGTTATTATGCTATCCCTGCCAAAGAGGCACATGAAATACGGGATTCCAGCAAAAACTGTTAATCCGTGATTGGTCAGTACTGTTAGAGAAGCCAAATCTTTCAGCGAGGTCTTGAATATGTTATTCACCTCAATGTTGCTTGTGATCACTCTCTGCTCAAATTTGAAATTGAAGACATTCCTAATTAGAAATGGTGCACTTTTTATGTGGATCTTGGGAGAAAATTCGATGCTGATGCTCTTTTTTTCCAAAGGTTTTAAAGAAATCTCTGACGTGAGATAATTGCTTTCAAATCGGAATCCTTTAGCTTTAATTTCAAGCTCTCTCTTTATTTTATCAATGCCAATGTAAGTATATCTAATCCCTTTTGGAGTCTGTTTTTTAATTATTTTTCTCTTAAGTGGTTTGTGATTCCCTCTAACCTCGAATATGTCCTCAAAGCAAACTTCGAAGAAGTATTTGGGTAGTATTTTTGCTGGTTCCTTGGCCATATTGTAAAAGGTCAGCTCTTCTCTATATCTCCAGCCATTCAATAACTCACGTTTTCTCAGTAGGATTACCGAGCCTCCTATAAGTATGCGTGATATTGAAGTCATGTTATCATGCCCGATATGTCCTAAAAACATCTCTTTGCCAATTTCCAGAGATATGTTTTTTACAAACCTTGTATCAAAAGCATAGAAGCCGTGATAGTGCTTGTTCATATCGCCTTTTTCATCTGAGAGAACGAATGCTCCATTAAATGCCAATGTCACTTTGGACATCAACACACCGTCCATGACTTGTGTTATCTGATCCTTCAAGTGTGAAGTTTTATAATTTTCGTTTTCAAAAAAAGAATAGATAAAATGAGTTACTTACGAAGGATTGTCTCCTTTCCGCGTTTTACTACTGCATCTTTACCAAAGGCTCGTATTTTAACCCCTCCACCCTCAAGGAGTTTTACCCGTACAGAATCTTCTCTGACTTCCAAGCTCAGCAATGCTTTTTTGAAGAAGAATTTCAGTCTCACGGCTTTCCATTTCTTTGGGAGCTTCGGGTTAATTTCTACTCCTTCGTCGTTTATATCTATCCCGCAGAAACCCCTGAATATTATCTGCCATACTCCCCCTGCCGTTGCTAAGTGGAATCCATCTTGGGTATTGCCGTAGAGATTGTGTAGATCTATGAAGGCACATTTCATGAAGTAGTCGTAGGCTAAGTCTTCGTAATCGAGCCAGGAAGCAACTATAGCGTATGGTGGCATGGAAAGTGATGAGGCATGGGTTGTTCTAATTATGTAGTAGTCGAAGTTCTTCCTTATTGTTTCCAGGTCAAATTGATCTTTAAGGAGGTACTGGGCTGCTATCACATCAGCTTGTTTTATTATTTTTGTTTTCCTTAAGTTCCTTCTTATCTCTTCAGGAAGCCTCTTTTCTCCAAGTCCATAAGGGTCGAGGGTGTGATCACTTAAATCAAAATAGCCTTCAAACTCCTCAAAGACGCCATTTTTCTGTCTCGGTATGTAAATTTTCTCTGCGATTTCAAGCCATCTTTGCACTTCTTCCTCAGTTATATTGATCCTCCTTAATGTTTTGCTCCATTCTCCACCGGAACGCCGGGCAATTTTGAAATACTTAACAGCTAAGAGAAGGTTGTATCTTGCCATTAAGTTTGTGAAGAAGCTGTTGTTCACATGTTCATGGTATTCATCTGGTCCAATGACTTTCTTGATAACATAACCCTTTTTCTCATCATACTCAACTCTGCTTGCCCAGAATCTCGCTGTTTCTAAGATAATCTCGAGTCCATATCTGGACATGAATTCCTCATCACCAGTAAATTTATAGTAAAGCTCTACAGCATACGCTATGTCAGCGGTTATATGGTGCTCTTCTTCCCCTGTATAGATTTTGACAACTTTTTTGCCCATCATGTCAAGGGGTATGACTGAAGGGGTTGCTTCATAACCATCATCAGCGGATTCCCAAGGAAACTGAGCTCCGTCATATCCATTCAGCTTTGCGTTTTCTCTTGCCGCGTTTAAGTTGTTATATCTGTACATCAGCATTTCTCTGGCTTTTTCAGGAAAAACTGCCATGAAAAATGGTAGAGCATATATCTCGGTATCCCAAAAGACATGTCCTCTGTATCCAAAGCCGTGAATGCCTCTTGCGGTTAAGGAAATTCTGCTGTCTATGGGCATTGATTGGATCAGATGAAAAATGCTGAAATTTAAGCCATTTTCGGCATTTTTATCTCCTTCAATTTCAATCTCCGCTCTTTTCCAAATTTCTTTCCAGTATTTTCTGTGTTCATAGTAAAGTTTGTTAAAACCTAAAGACTTAGCTTCTTGTAGTTGTTGGAAGACACTTTCCTTTAAATTGGCGGTTGGATTCTTGGAAGAGAGTATGGTAATGTATTTGATGAACTCATACGTCCTGTTTTTCTTAACGGAAAGTGTTAAAATCTCAGCAATGCCATCTGCAGACTTGATGACGGCTCTCTTAGCTTTGGTTCCACTGATAAGAGAGCTTGCTATGCCAATTCTGTATCTTCCGTCGAGGGTTTCAACTTCAGCATAGATTTCGTTTTCTCTGTCCTCCATCTGCACAACATTCAGGTGTTTTACCATTATTTCATTCCGATATGAGGGATTCACAACATTGGTTTTAATGGGGCTTATTATTGTCAGCATGCCGTCTTCATTGGCTTTAATCTTGAATTTTAAGAGAATCAGGTTTTTTCTCTTTCCATGAACAATTCTTATGCTCTCATATTCTATGTGGGTTCTACTCCGAGTTTCGATTGCCATCAGAGTTTTTAAAGTTGCGTCTTCAATGTTGAGTTCTCTCTCATATTTCAGAATTTTCTGAGTGCTTAGGGAGATTGGTTCCCCATTGAAGAAAATCTGAAGACCTATGACTCTTGGAGCATTTACAATTTCACGATAGAAATACGGAGCGTAGTCATAAACTCCTGCTATGGTTGTGCCGTAAATTGTTGGTTCAAGCTCTATCTCTCCTCTGATTCCGATGTATCCATTTCCCAAAGTTAGTATTGTACCATAAACTGCTTCTGCTTTGGGGTCATATTCCTTGAAACCGAAGTGAAACTTCACGCTTCACTCCTCCTTTTTAGTCGATCCAAAATTTTCTCCCAGCTAATCTCCCTGAAGTCCTTGAATGTTAAATCCGCATCAAGTTTTGCCTCCCTTTCATACCCAAGGGTGAAAATCCCAAGTTTTTTTGCTACTTCCACTCCAGTCGGGGAGTCTTCGATCACTATGAAGACTTCAAGTTCTGGAAATTTAGATTTGAGTTCTTTGATTGCCAGCTCAAACACAGCCTTTTTGGTGGGTGCCCGCCCACTAACATTAACATCAAAAAGCTCAAGAAGGGTTTTTTCTTCTCCTTTGACATGGACGTTAATTTTTTGAGCAAGTTTTGGTGCGTTTTTTGAGGCAGAAGCCAAAGCATGCTTAACACCAGCTTCTTTTGTTTCTATGAGAAATTTTATTGCCTCATTGTTAATGCCGTATTCTCCTCTGTCAAACATTTCGTTTACAAGCTTGTTTTTGAATTCGGCAAATTCTTGGAGAATTTTTTTCTTTTCTTCTTCTGTACGTGCTCCCAATTTCTTATATATTCCTTTCAGTCTTAGGATATTATCTGCTCCTTCATATCGCGGCTTACCGGAGACATAGTTAACAAAAAAATCATGGTCAAAATCTTTAACACCATAATGTTCAGCGGCTCTTTTCCAGGCCTCTTCATGAGGAGTAAAAACCAAAACTCCGTCAAAATCCCAAATTATCGCTGCTTTCAAGAGGATCCCTCCTTTTCTACTGTTTTTCGATTCTTTCTATAATAACGCGCTGAGCTTCTATATCCTCAACTTCAGCATCAAAGCCTCCAACTGTAACTTCACCATCATTTGTTTCAAGGACAAAATTGCTTATTATTCCGGAACGATTAACAGAACGTGCTCTTCCCACAATTTTCACTGGAGATCCTTCTTTTACATTTCTGCCTTCAACAGTTACTATTGGAACATATCCGAGCTTAAAGAGAGCTTCTATTTCGTCAAGCACTATAGAGAATTCTAAGAATGTCTTTGGATAAGTCTCTGGCTCGTAATCCCAAGAGATTATTTCATTGGCTTTTCTCCATAGGTTGTTATGGATGTTTAGAAGTCTCAAAAGTAGATCTTTTTCTTGAATTTCATACCCGTAGATTTCAGAATTTGAAAGTGGTAGCTTGTTTGGACTGAAAAATCTTCTTTTTGAATAAACGGCAACTGAAAGGTCTGAAATTACTAAGAGAAAGTTGCCTAACTCGGAGGTTCTTATTTTCACCTGATTTTTGAACCGTTGGAACTCTCCAAAAGATTCTTTCCCTGGATATACAAGGAGATATAGGTTGACCCCTCTTTGAAGGGCACTGAGGAGATATGGTTTTATTGCCTTAAATACGTTATGTGGTACCTCTGCTCTGATCTCAATTTCAGCAGAATTTATTGTCTCAATAACACTTGACATCACGCCTTCGAGGCTCCTTACGACTGATATGTATGGTCCTTCTTCCTCTGTTCTGCTCCTGATTTTCATGAGTTCTTCTTTGAGAGTTTCTTTCAGCAAATCAAGCTTCATCTTATAAACATCAATAAGAGAAACGATGTCTGTGGCTGTGTAAATTCTTGGCCTTCCGGCGGAGGCTTTTACAAAACCCTTTCGTATTAGGCTTTGGATTATGTTGTAGAGCTGAGGTTGATGGACGTCAAGAGAGTCTAAAAGCTCTTTTACAGTTGCTCCATTCTTTGTCCATATTGTCAGGTAAACTTCAGCTTCTCTCTTTGTGAGTCCCAACTCTTGGAGTTTTTCAATGAGAGTTGCGGTTGACATTGTCATATTGACCACCCCTCACTGCATTATATTCTGAGTTTTTACTATTTAAATATTATTGGAAATAATAAAGAAAAGTTTATATAATATGATTATAGTATAAAAATCTGAAGACTCCCATATGAGGTGGGTTATATGAAAAAAGCATACAGCTTTATTCTGGTCTCTGTGCTTTTAATAGCGGTGGTAGCGGCTGGATGTATAGGTGGTGGAGGAGAAACAACTTCCCCCACACCTACAACAGTGACAACAACAAAAATTGAAACACAGACAACAGTTAAAACAGAAACAAAAGTACAAACGGAAACAAAGGTGCAGGAAAAGGTTTTTATAAGATTTGCTGGCTGGAGTGCTGGAGAGACTGAAATGAAAAACTACCAGAGAATAATTGGAGAATTCGAGCAAAAGTATCCAAACATCGGCGTTAAATATGAGGTAATTCCCCAGATGTTCCACGAGAATATCTTAGCATCATTTGGGGCTGGAGTCGCACCTGATGTATTCTACGTTGACAGTTCTTGGGCACCAATATTCATTGATAAGGGGGCATTGTACCCAATATCTGACCTTGCTGATAAGAGCTTCATTGACCAGTTCTACCCGTTTCTCCTGAAGCCATTCATGAAGGATGGAAAGCTTTATGGGCTTCCAAAGGATTGGAGCATGCTTGCACTGTTTTACAACAAGAAGCTGTTTGAGCAAGCTGGTCTCACAAGACCTCCACAGACTTGGGAAGAGCTCGAAGAGTATGCAAAGATAATTGCTGATAAAACCGGCAAACCAGGTTTGGCTATTTATTTGGGCGGATTTAACAGGTACGTCCCTGTTGCGGTCAGTAATGGTGCTCCAAAGCCATGGTTCGAAAAACCGGAGGATGCTTCATGGTTCGACAATCCTGTTGTGAAGGAAACCTTGACATGGTACATCAACCTGTACAAGAAAGGCAAGATTGAGAGAGAGCAACAAGGGAAAACACCTTACGTTGTCCAGCCAAGCGATGTCGGTGCTGGATGGCTTGGAGATGCTTTTGGACAGCAACAGGTTGCAATGGTTATAAGCGGTAACTGGATGATTCCATTCTTAGCAGACCAGTTCCCGGACTTTAAGTACGGAGAAGACTGGGATATTGCACCAGTTCCTGCTGGGAAGAAAGGAAGAGTTACAATGGCATACACGGTCATTTTAGGAATAAATGCAAAGACCCAGCATCCACAGGAAGCGTGGAAGTTTGTTGAATTTGTATTGGGGCCTTATGGACAGAAAGAGCTTGTTGTTAAGGCAGGTCATACGTTACCAAGCATAAAAGGCTTTGAAAACGATCCAGACATGTGGCCACAGCACAAGAAGACACTTTCTTTCAAGTATGACCAGATGATAGTATTTCTCTGGGGTCCGAAGTCAGGTGTCCTTGAAGGAAAATTCAGTGATGCAATGGCATCTGCAATGAGAGGGGAAATAACTGTTGATGAGGCTATTGAAGTAATGAAGCAGATCGTTCAAGAAGAATTAAGCAGCTGAGGTGGCTTTTTATGTTTTCTAAATTTTCTTCTTTTTATGAAAAGGGTAGAAATAAGGAGATTGTGGCAGGTTTGTCTCTTATCTCGGTTGCAGTTATATTGAATCTTGTTTTTGGGTACTTTGCAATGATATTTGCCTTTTACCTGAGCTTTTTCAAGTGGGATTATATCGGTCAAATGCAATTTGTAGGATTGAAAAATTTTGAAATTGTGATTAGGGATTTAATCAGGGGATTTCATGGCGCTCCCTACCTGCTCTCACCCTTTTACACTGGATTAAAGAACATTTTGATTTACACTGCAATAGTTGTTCCAATTCAGACTTTTTTGGCGGTAGTGCTTGCTGCATTTGCTAATCAGAAAATTAGAGGACAGCAATTTTTCAAGGTCTCTTACTTTTTGCCAGCAACGACAAGCTCAGTTATCGTTGCTCTGATTTTCATTTGGCTTTTCATGAAAAATGGATTTATCAATTATGCTCTCGCTCATATAATCCCAGGCTTCCAGCCGATAGACTGGATAAATGACAGAAATTATCTGCTTTTGGCAATTGCAATGGTTGCTATCTGGGGAACGAGCGGACATTTCATGGTGTCCTTTCTTGCTGCCATGCAAGCAATACCCAGAGAAATCTATGAAGCAGCAATGCTTGATGGCGCTGGCCCAATAAGGAGGTTCTTCTTCATAACAATACCAATGCTTAGGCCCATGATTGTTTATGTCGTAGTTATGGGATTAATTGGAGCACTTCAGATGTTCGATTTAGCCTGGGTAATGGCTGGAGCCAATGGTGGACCGGGAGGAGCCGGATATACGGTTGCTTTGGACATATATAATGAGGCATTCACCAGAATACGGCCAGGGGTTGCAGCGGCTAAAAGCTGGTTCCTTTTTGCAATAATCTTTACAACAACCTACCTCTTCCAGAAGAAGTACGGGAGGGCTATGAGATGAGTCCCAAGGAGAGAGAAAAACTCATTCGTAGAATCTGGATTGTGATAACTTATGTGGTCTTAATAACCTTTGCACTTGTCTATTTGATGCCTTTTATAAGATCTCTCGTTGCCTCATTTATGACATGGGCTCAAGCTTCTCGTTATCCTCCAGAATGGATTCCTCATCCTTTCACTCTGGAAAACTATGAAAAGTTATTTAGACTTGAACTTTTCCCCAGATGGATCCGAAATACAGCGCTTTATGCTGGACTTATAGTCGCCGGTAATATACTTTTTGCAAGCATGGCAGGTTACGCCTTTGCAAGGCTTAAGTTCCCTGGTAGGGATGCTATATTTTCAGCTCTGCTATCATTGCTAATGATTCCAATGTTTGTTACTTTAGTCCCTAACTACATCATAATCTACAAGCTTGGTCTGATTGACAACATCTTTGGTCTCTCTTTGTTAGGTTTAACAAATGTTTCAAGCATATTTCTGATGAGGCAGTATTTTATGTCGCTATCAAACGAAATCTTTGAAGCAGCACGTTTGGATGGATGTGGACCAATAAAAGCATTCTTTTACATTGCATTACCCCTTGCAAGGCCAGCTTTAGGTGCAGTTGCAGTTTACCAATTCTTAGGCTCGTGGAATGCTTTTATAGGACCGTTAATCTTCTTGAGATCTCCAGAGAACTTTACTCTGCCTGTAGGACTGAGCTTTGCCTTCCAGAGGTCTATGTGGACAGAATACACTCCCATAATTGCTGGCTCTCTTGTGGCATCTGCTCCCACAATAATCCTGTTCCTTGTGTTGAACAAGTACTTGATTAGGGGTATAGTCATCACAGGAGGGAAGGGCTGATGGCAAGGGTTTTGCTGAAAAATGTTACTAAAAAATTCGGCAATGTTGTTGCCGTCAACAATCTCAACCTTGAAATTAGAGATGGGGAGTTCATGGTTCTTCTTGGACCAAGTGGATGTGGAAAATCAACAACTCTGAGGATGATTGCTGGGTTGGAAACTCCAACAGAAGGGGAGATATGGATTGGTGACCAGCTTGTTAATGACATCGACCCGACCAAGAGAAATGTTGCAATGGTTTTCCAGAGCTATGCCCTTTATCCGCACATGACTGTTTTTGGAAATATAGAGTTCCCGCTCAGGATGGCTGGCGTTCCTAAGCAAGAAAGGATTAAAAAAGTCAAGGAGGTTGCTGAATTTCTCGGAATTGCGGATTTATTAAATAGAAAACCAAGTGAGCTAAGCGGTGGTCAGCAGCAGAGGGTAGCATTGGCGAGGGCATTGGTTAGGGAACCACAAGTATTCCTCTTAGATGAGCCTCTATCAAATTTAGATGCAAAAATCAGGACTCAAATGCGTTTTGAGCTTAAAAAGTTGTTGAGTTACGAGTTGGGGATTACAACAGTCTATGTGACCCACGACCAAGTTGAAGCAATGACAATGGCAGATAGGATAGCTGTCATGAACAAAGGTATTCTTCAGCAAGTTGGAACACCTGACGAGATTTTCTACAAGCCAAAAAATACCTTTGTTGCAACATTTGTCGGCAGTCCTCCAATGAACTTAATTGAGGGCAACATTGTAGAGAAAGATGGTAAAATATTATTTGAAACTGAACACTTCTCCTTACAGCTTCCAAGTGATGTTCCAAAGGCTGAAGAAGCTATTCTTGGCTTTAGGCCTCAGCATGTGGAAGTCAGCTTAGCTCCAAAAGAGGGTTATGTGAAAGGCAATCTCTTAGGAGTTGAGAAGCTTGGAGTTGAGAACTATGGACACATAGGCTATGGACGTCTTGAGATTGTTGTTAGGCTTCCAGAGGAGATAAGAGTGATGAGGGGGGAAATCTACTGGAAACCTCAGGAGAACAGGATTTACATCTTTGATCCAAAGACCAGAAGAGCCATTTATGGATAGCTGAAAAGCTTTAAAAGACCTTCTTCTAATTTTCCATCATGCTTTATGTAGAAATCCTTGGAAATCTACCGAGCTTGGCTAAAAGTGAAGTTAAAGCGCTCCTTGAGCTTGCAGATAAAAGATTTAAAATTGCTGGGGAGGATTATCTGCTTCTGGCAATTAGAGGCAACGAGAGAGCTTTTCCTTTTTTAGATAGACTGGGGATGGCTCATGAATATGGAATTTTGCTTTTTTCAGCGGAGAATGTTGAGGAACTCTATGCCAAAGCGGAAAGCATTGATTGGAGCGAATATATAGCTGGAACTTTCAAAGTTGACAGGGAAACTATGAGAAATTGTGCTCATGATGTTGAAAATCTCGAAAAGAAGCTCGGCGCGATAATTTACAGACAGGGGTTTAGAGTAAATTTATCTAATCCCAACACCCTTGTAAGAGTTTACTGTGGGAAAAAGTTGTGGGTAGGAATTAGGGTTAGATTTTTTAAAGCAAAAACCTTTGATGAGAGGAAAGCTGATAAAAGGCCTTTCTATAAGCCAATTGCTCTGCCTCCAAGAATTGCAAGAGCTATGGTAAATTTAGCAAGGGCAAGAAGAGAAATTCTTGATCCTTTTATGGGAACCGGTGGAATTCTAATAGAGGCTGGATTAATGGGTTTGAAGGTTTATGGTGTCGATTTGCGAAGGGATATGGTTGAAGGGGCAAGGATAAATCTCGAATATTTTGGGGTTAAATGTTATGTTTTAAAGCAGGGAGATGCAACCAAGCTTAGGGAAATCTTTCCAGATAAGACTTTTGAAGCAGTGGCAACTGACCCTCCTTATGGCTCCTCAGCAACGTTAGCTGGGAGGAAGAGAGAGGAATTGTATGAAAAGGCTTTGGAGAGCATTTACGAAGTCCTTGACGGTTATCTAAGTATAGCTTTTCCGGCTGATTTTAATGCTGAGAAAGCTGCCGAGAAAATAGGGTTTGAGGTTTTGGAGAAGCACTATCAGAGGGTTCACTCTTCCCTTGACAGATATTTCTATGTAATGAAAACATAAAAAGAAAGTCAGCTTCCAAAGGGACTTTCCTTTAGCTTTTCGTTAACAAATCTGACAATGTGCCTTATGTCATCCTGAATTGTTTCTGGTTCGGGCTTCATTAGGATGTAAAATACATTTGTTTTTGGGGTTAATGAAACATGCTTAACATTTTCTGGTTTTGAAAAGCCTTGTAGGAATTCTCTAAGTAGCTCAACATCTCTTCGTTTCTCAAAGAGAGCTTCGTATTCTTTTCCCTCAATCTCAATGACATCCTTCTGGAGAAGTTCCTCATCTTCAATCTTTGGCTTTATGCGGTAATAGCGTTTCTGAACTAAATGTGCCTCTCTTTTTATCTGCGAATATGGTCTGACAACTATATAGAGCTTGTCATGTCTGCTTATCAACTTTGAAATTGGCATGTAGAATATGCTCTGTCTCGGGAGAAGGGTTAATGTATACTCAAACTTATCTATGTTGCCCTCACTAACCTTGTAGTACGCTCTAAACCCGATATACCCGCCAAGCCACACATATTCCTTATCTTTTGGCTTTATTACATCTTCAATTGCCCTTAGGTAGTGTTGCATTAACATTAGGTTTAACTTTCGTCCTTTGAAAAACTGAATTGATGCCACCCCAGCTAAAACCATGAGCACCAGCAAAAATTCTGGGGAAACCTTTATGTCCATTTTCAAACCTCCTCAAGTGGATAGTATCTTTGTAACGTCATGCTATCAATTATCTCAAATTCTGGGATTTTGTCCTCTAAAACTTTTACTATTTCCCTGACAATTTTTGCATGAACCGTCCAAGTAATGGCCATTTCAAATGGGCTTTGTGGTGTTCTCCGAGCTAAATCGAGATAAATCACTATCTTACCGTTATCTTTAACTATTTTACTGACTATCCCAAGCTTAACTATGTTTTCCCCACTTATTGGCTCTTTTACCGTTTTAAGGAGTTCATATATTCTGTCAATCTTCAATTATTGCTCCTCCTATTTTTTCGAGCCATTCCAAACCTCTTGGTTCCTCTTCAAACATCGGGATTTTAACTATATCTACCCCTTTGAATTTATTTTTTATAAGCTCTAAGACTTTTTTCTGAGCTTCAATCTTAACTTTAAGTTTTGAGGGCAGCTCTTCAAGCTCAAGTACCTTATTGAGAACTATCAGTCTAAAGGATATTTTAAACTTGTTTAGACTTTCATATGCTCTTTCTGTTTCATAGAGCGGCAGCATTTCTGGGTTCATCACTGCTACAACAGTAGTTTTCTTGGGATTTGTTATTATCCTATGGACAAATTCAATTTCCTCTTTATATTTCTTGAGCTCTTTCATTACAGCATCCTCTTCCTCATCACTTGGCAGCTTGTATTCCTCACCTTCTATTACAAACTTTCTTTCACCTTGTATTTTTTCTATGGCTTTTCTTCTCTCAAGTATCTTTCTTCTTATTTCGATCAGCTTGTTGGTCCATATCAGAGATATTCTCGGTAGAGCAAGCACTCTCAGGGTTAACCCAGTAGGTGGAGTGTCAAAAATAATGATATCCCATTTTTCCCCATCAATCAAAATCTCTCTAATTGCCTCGAGGGTTGCATATTCCTCGATACCAGGAGAAAATTTTAAAATTTCAAAATATTTCTCCAAATTTATTACGGTCAGATACTTATACATATGTTTCAGATTCTTTTCTAAATGTTCTAAATAACTCTGGATGAGTTTTTCCATGTCAAGCTCCATTGCATAGAGATTTTCTATTATTTCCTTGGGTTTGTCATTCAATTTTACCATAAAAACATCTCCAAGGTTATGGGCTGGGTCTATTGAAACTATGAGTGTTTTGTATCCTTTCTTTGCGAGTGCTATTGAAGTAGCAGCAGCACTTGTTGTTTTCCCAACACCCCCTTTCCCTATGAAGAATAGCACTCTGAACTTCTCTTCTGGAATTAAATAACCTTTCATTTTATCACCTCACGTGATTTCAAACAGTGCAGCCATTTCTCCAAAAATATCGTCCATATTGATAGCTCTTTGCTGCATAACGTATATCTCCCTGACCATGTGTGGCATTAACCTCATTACAAGTGTTGTGGGAGGAGAAGGAATGCCGACGAATGCTCCCATGAGAAGGAGCGCGAAAACATTTTCTAACTCTCTTTCTTCAAACTCAAGATATTCAGTAGATTGTTGCTTAAATGCGCTGATGAAACCTTTAATGAAGTATTTCACATTTTCCAGAATTCTCGCCATGTTACCACCTCTCCAAGAAGATTAAGAAAGAAATTAAGAAATGAAAAAGACCTCAAGCGGCCGCGTACTCCTTGGCTGGCTTCTTCCAGGCAGCGTACCAGTCGACGACGAGGAGCAAGTTGAGAATCAAGCCGACGACGGTAATGAGAGACACCCAGAATCCAGGCTTAATGACTATGAGGAACCACACGAGGGCTGCTGTCACTGTAATCCACAGGAAGAGTGCGGGGATAACAACTGCCCACTTCCATGCTCCTTCTGGTCTCTGAACCTTTGCAACCCATAGAGAAGCTGTCATCATCGCAATGCTTGCCAGCATTTGATTCATACCACTGAATGCTGGCCATATGATAAGCCAGCTTCCGCCCCAAGCCATGTAGATACCGAAGATTGCAAGGATTATTGATGCAATCCATTTGTTCTTTAGAATTTCTGGACCATGAACCATATCCATTATCTCCTGCCATGCGAATCTTCCCAGTCTTGTAGCTGTATCAAGGGTTGTCAACGCGAATGCTGAGACCCAAAGGCTTGCAAACACTGCACCGGTCTTGAAGGGAATTCCTAATGCATCTTGGAGTCCGTAGGCGTAGCTCTTTGCAAATATTCCGACCTTAATTCCATGCTTCACAACCTGGATTGCGTACTGTGAACCCCAGTTTGTTGTATCAACTGGTATGTTCATTGTCTGGAATACTTTAAGACCGTAGACTGCAATCGAAGCAATGACGATTGTTGAAAGGAATCCTTCTGTGAACATTCCACCGTATCCAACGAGCAGTCCGTGAAGTTCATTGTCCAGCTGCTTTGACGTTGTACCAGAACCAACGATTGAGTGGAATCCACTCAATGCACCACATGCGATTACCAGTGGAACGGTTGGCCAGAATGGTGAGGGCTTTCCACCGACAACATTGGCTGACCACGTTGTGAATGCTGGAGCAGAGAATGTTCCAACGCCCTTGAGTCCCACGATTATGAATGCAACACCACCGAGGAGCAATCCGAACCAGAGGATGTACGCGTTAAGATAATCTCTTGGTTGCAGGAGAACCCATACTGGGAGTGATGATGCTATGACGATGTAAATGCCTAAGACAATCATCCATGTGTGTTTGCTTGCAGCAATGGGGAACTTGAAACCTAACCACACTGCAATAATTAACAGGATGATTCCAATGGCAGTTCCTGCATAGAAATTGATCTTCATCTTGTACAGCAGATATCCGAGGATTATTGCATCAATCAAGAACAGCAGTGATGCAGTGGCTGCTTCTGGAGTTCCAACGAAAATACCGGAGATAACCGCTGCGAAAGCTGCGATAACAAGTACCAGGGCAAACCATACATAGAGCTCAAATGCCATACTTGTTCTCCTGCTCATTAGCCTGCCTGCAATCCATTGGATTGACTTACCGTCGTATCTTACGGAGGACATTAATGCTAAATAGTCATGAACTGCACCGATGAAAACGTTTCCGAACCAAACCCAAAGCAGTGATGGAAGCCATCCCCATGCCATTGCTACCGCTGGACCAACTATTGGACCGGCTCCTGCTATTGAAGCAAAGTGGTGTCCGTAGAGTACAATTGGGTGGGCTGGGACGTAGTCGACACCATCATACAAACGGTGTGCAGGTGTTGGTCTGTTTGGATCTGCTTTAACTACTCTGTTCTGGAGGGATCTTCCATAGCTCATGTACAACCCGGCATATATCAAAGCGGCAACCAAAATAATAAGAGTGGAGTTCATTTTAGCACCTCCAGACCAAGGTTTTATCATTTTCTATTTTTGGGCATTGGATATATAAGAGTTTTTGAGATGTTCTTGAATAAATCGAATAAAATTTGGAAGATGTTTATCTAATAAATGTCAAAAAATTTAGAGAAGTGTACCAAAAATTGAATGAAAATTGACAATTGTGTAAAACTTCAAACTTCATTCGAGTTCTATTAGTGGTTGGTTTGTGTCTACGGTGTCGCCTTCTTTTATGAGGATTTTCTTTACTATCCCGTCTTTTGGTGCTGGTATTTCGTTCTCCATTTTCATTGCCTCAAGCACAAGCAAACCCTGACCAGTCTTAACTTTCTCACCCTCACTCACCAAAATCCTCAAAACCTTACCAGGCATCGGAGCAGAAACCACATTACCACCCACCGACACTGACGTTGGAGTTGAAGGTGCTACTGGAGTTGAAACAGGAACTACCGAAGGTGCAGAAGGAGCTGGTGCTGAAGGTTCTGCTGGCTTGATAGCTTCTTGTGTCAGTTGGGGAGCATATGCTGACATTACAAGATTTTCAAGCTTTACCCCTTCAATGCCAACTTCGTATTCCCTTCCACCAATGTAAATCTTGATGATTTTGCCTTTTGGTTTCTCTTCAACAGGTTTGAGCTCTCCTTTCTCCCTCAGTTCAAAGAACTCAAGGGCAACTTGGGGGAAGAGTGCATAAGTTAGTATGTCTTCTTCTTTCTTCAAGTATCCCTTCTCTTCAAGCTCTCTTCTGTATTTTTCGAGTACAGGCTCAAGCAAATCAGCGGGTCTAACTGTTATTGGTTCTTCATCTCCAAGGATAAGCTTCTTAATTTCCTCCTTTATTGGTGCTGGTGGCTTTCCATAAAGCCCCCTAACGTAGTTTTTAGTTTCCTCTGTAACCATTTTGTACCTTCCGAAAAGGACATTGAAAACTGCCTGAGTCCCGATTATCTGTGAAGTGGGAGTAACTAAAGGAGGATATCCGAGTTCTTCTCTAACCCTCGGAACTTCTTCGAGAACTTCATCGAGCTTATCCAACGCTTTAAGCTCGCTAAGCTGTTTTATCAGATTGGAATACATCCCTCCAGGAATCTGGTGAAGCAGAACATTTGGATCTCCGTGAAGGGCTCTCTTATTCATTAAATGCTCATATTTCTCGTCAAGGAGTTTCCTTAAATAGCGAGAGATCTGAAAGACGAGTTTCATATCAATTTGAGGTTTATCAATTTCCTTTAACGCATGATATATTGTTTGTATTGCAGGTTGTGCCGTTCCATTGGCTAAGGGGTATATTGCAGTGTCTATGAGATCTGCCCCAGCCTCTACAGCTTTTAAATACGTTGCTGATGCCAACCCGCTTGTTGCATGAGTGTGAACATTAACTTTAATACCATAGCGTTCCTTGATCTCTTTCACGAGTTCATATGCCATTTGAGGATCTAAAAGGGCTGCCATGTCTTTGATAGTAATGTAATCCACATCAAGCTCTATCAGCTCATCCACCTTTTTCATGTAGTACTCAATTGTAAATATCGGCCCGGTGGTGTAGCATATTGCTCCCTGAACTTCTGCTCCTACCTCTTTGGCTTTTTTAATCGCTGTTCTCATGTTTCTGACGTCATTCAGTGCATCAAAAACCCTGAAAATATCAATTCCATTCTTATATGCTAACTCCACGAACTTTTCTACAACGTCATCGGGATAATGCTTATATCCAACGACGTTTTGACCTCTCAGAAGCATTTGGAGCTTTGTCTTTTTTATGTGCTCTCTTAGAGTTCTCAATCTTTCCCAAGGATCTTCTCTTAAAAACCTCAAGGCGGCATCAAAAGTTGCCCCTCCCCATACCTCCATCGAATAAAATCCTATTCTGTCCATCTTTTCGGCTATGGGAAGCATATCTTTTGTGCTCATTCTTGTTGCAATCAATGATTGGTGAGCGTCCCTAAATGTTGTATCTATTATCTCAACCATTTTTATCACCGCATATTGTTTTTATTCAATATAAACAGTGAGTAGGGTATAAAACCTCTTTGAACAAGTTTTTGTTCAAAAGGAGCTTTATTTGAAAATTTTCTTGTCACTTAAAAAATCAATTTGTAGGTTTTTATGTGTTTTTGGACAAATTTGGATAAAAGTAAAAGAAGAGCAGCTTTAAATCAGTCCTTCAGCTTTTGCGGCTTCTTCAGGTTCTTCATTACGGTGGATTACCCTAAGCAGAGCTTTAATCATGGGTTCTGGATTTTCACGCTGGAATATGTTTCTACCAACGACTGCTCCAGCCCCTCCAGCTTCAATAACCTCGTAAACGACCTTTAGGAATTCAAGAGGGTTTTTAGCTTTTGCCCCTCCACTTAGAAGGACGGGAACACCAGCGGCAGCATCGACAACTTTGGCAAATGTCTCTTTTGAACCTGTCCAGTATGTTTTGATCATATCGGCACCCATCTCAGCTGCTGCTCTTGCTCCATACATAACAACTCTATAATCTTCTTTTTTGCCGTATTTTTCGTTGATGTAGGGTCCTCTTGGATAGGAAAACTGAACAACAGGCAATCCAAAATCATGTGCAATGCTTGCAATCTCGGCAAACTGCTTCATCATTATATCTTCATAGGGTGACCCCCAGTAAACTGTTGCTGCAACTGCATCAGCCCCAAGTTTAATTGCATCTTCAACAAAGCCAAGGGGACTCTGTAGGAGCTGGCCCTCCTTGGGTCTTAAATTAGTCTTGCTTGTGAGCTTAACCATTAAACCAACATTTGGATTCAAAACATCTCCACTTATCCTTGCGATTCCTGGAAGCAGCATGACACCATCTACTCCAGCCCTAATTACTTTTTTGAGAATTACTCTGGGGTTTACGTGTTCCCAGACCTCAGTAAAATCTTCTGGACCATGTTCAAATCCATGATCCATGGCAAATATTAAAGCTCTGCCATCTCTTCTGAAGAACCTTCTAAGCCTTCTCCTAATCCCAACATTTTGAAGTGCTTCCATACTAATCACCTTGGGTGATATAGTGATTTTTTGAATTTAAGCTTTGCCATGTAATTTAAATTACCTTTTTCTCAAAATTTTTTGGTGATGATCATGTTGGATCTCAATACAAAAATCATAGGGAGAAAGATTATATGCATTCGGGAAGTGGATTCTACGAATGAGTTTGCTAAAGAGATAGCTTCCCAGGAAAAGGAAGGAACAGTAGTTGTGGCAGATATCCAGAGGAGAGGTAAGGGAAGGAAACTTAGGAGTTGGGTATCTCCGAAAGGTGGACTATGGATGAGTGTTATTTTAAAGCCCAATGCACATCCAGTGCACATAACGAAGCTTGTATTTGTTTCTGCACTTGCAGTTGTTGAAACTTTGGCGGAATTCGGAATTGAAGGAAAGATTAAATGGCCAAATGATGTTCTTGTCAATAGGAAGAAAATTTGCGGAATTTTAAGCGAAGGAAAATATTCGACGGATAGCGTGGAGTATGTGGTTCTTGGTATTGGGTTGAATGTTAACAACGAAATTCCAGCGGATTTGCTGGATGTTGCGATATCCATGAAGGATGTACTGGGGTTTAGGGTTCCGCTTGTTGAGGTTTTTAGGAGTCTTTTGGAAAAGCTGGACAAGTGGTATTTGAGATATCTTGATGAACAATACGCTCTCATATTGGAAGAATGGAAAGCTTATAGTGCTGTCATTGGAAAGGAAGTTAGAATTGTTGGGAATAAGGAGGAGATTATCGGCACTGCAGTTGATGTAAGCGATGATGGGTCTCTTATCATTGCATTAAAGGATGGCACACTAAAGAAAATTTACTATGGGGATGTTTCCCTTAGATTTTCCTAAGTTATTATATCAATTGTCGAAGTGATATTAGGCATAATGGAAAATTTAATATACCCAGTGAACATAACTGTCAATTGCCGCTTATTGAAGGAGGCATGTGGGTAGAGGTGAATAGCCATGGCACAGAAAGGTATTTTGAGGACATATCTCGACATCCCAGTGCTTCAGAAAATCTTCGCAGGGCTAATTCTGGGTGTTATTGTTGGTCTTGTCTTGGGATCCTTGGGGTATGCAGATGCAGTGAAGACGTACATCAAGCCCTTTGGTGACATCTTTGTCAGACTGCTGAAGATGTTAGTGATGCCCATAGTCTTTGCATCCCTTGTTGTGGGTGCAGCAAGCATAAGTCCAGCAAGACTTGGAAGGGTTGGAGTTAAAATCGTCATCTATTACTTGCTTACATCAGCATTTGCAGTAACACTTGGTATAATAATGGCAAGAATTTTCAAACCAGGGCTTGGGCTACAATTAGCAACTGGAGCCAAATTCCAAGCAAAGCAGGCGCCTTCTATGGTTCAGACTTTGCTTAACATAATTCCAAAGAATCCATTTGGAGCCTTAGCTAATGGGCAAGTACTTCCTACAATATTCTTCGCGATAGTTTTGGGTATTGCACTGACATACTTAATGAACAGCAAGGATGAATTTGTGAAGGACAGCGCCAACACACTTTTCAAGGCAATAAACGGTCTCGCGGAGGCTATGTACAAGATTGTTGGCGGTGTCATGCAGTATGCTCCAATAGGTGTTTTTGCATTGATTGCTTATGTTATGGCAGAGCAGGGAGTTAAGGTTGTTGGTCAGTTGGCAAAGGTTGTTGTTGCAGTGTATCTCGGCTTAATCCTTCAGATTGTCTTGGTGTACTTTGTGCTCCTCAAGATCTTTGGACTCGATCCAATCAAGTTCATCAAGAAAGCTAAGGATGCCATGATTACTGCATTCGTTACAAGAAGCTCAAGTGGTACTTTACCAGTTACAATGAGAGTCGCTGATGAAGAGATGGGAATAAGCAAGGGTATTTACTCATTCACACTTCCACTTGGTGCAACAATCAACATGGATGGAACAGCTCTATACCAGGGTGTCTGTACATTCTTCATAGCCCTTGCAATAGGTCAGCACCTCACCCTCGGACAGCAGCTCACAATAGTTCTCACAGCAGTTCTTGCATCAATTGGTACAGCTGGTGTTCCCGGAGCTGGTGCGATAATGCTTGCAATGGTTCTCCAGAGCGTTGGGCTTCCACTAACAGACCCAAGTGTTGCTGCAGCATATGCAATGATCCTTGGTATTGACGCTATCTTGGACATGGGAAGAACAATGGTCAACGTTACGGGAGACCTTACAGGTACCACAATTGTGGCAAAGACTGAAGGAGAGCTTGACTTGAGCAAGTGGCAGTGATAGTGTTTCTGTTTTCTTTCTTGCTCCCTATTTTCTCTTTATGGATTAAGGGATAACGTTAAATACTCAAACATAACGCTACTTCTTAGGACATTAATAATGGGGGTTATGAGGAATGAAAAAGTTGGGTGTTTTGGTAGTAATCCTCCTTTTGGGTGTCTCAATGGCTTATGCTCAGGAGGTTCCGTTTTATAAGGAGGAGTTTGTATTCACAATTAAGGTTTTGGACAATGGGAATGCTCAAATAACCCTGAAAACCTCTTGGCTTGAACCTAAGGATGAAATACAGAAGCAGATTGAGCAAATTCTAAATCAAACAAATCTAACAAAAGAAGAGGCTATAAAGAAGTATGAGAAAGAGCAGCTTGACAGGTATATAGCGAGCCTTGCCAACTATGGCATAAAGACCACTAATCAAAGTCTAAAAATTCTGGGAATCGATGAAGGGAAGAATTTAACGGTTGTGTTTACGGCTATTGCTGAAAAGTTTGCCAGATATTACTCATACGATGGCTACTGGGAAATCGTGGTTGATCCAACACGAGGTTACGGCACCGCTCCAATACCTGATACGGGTCTTCCATATAAGGTTGAGCTTCACAATATCTTCATAATTGAGCTTCCTCAAGATGCCAAGCTCTTGGAGTATCCAAAACCTATAACAAGAGAATACAATCAAAGTAAATTCTATGTAAGGTCAAAAGTTGAGGGGAACAAAATAATTGTAACTTCGGATATTTACCTTGAACCTTATCTGAGACCAGAAGGCTTTAAAGCACTTTTTGGTGATTACAATACATTCTATGTTAGATACACAACACCAAAACCAGGAGAAGAGGGACAGTACCAGAAAGTTGTTTCTGAGCAGTATTTGAGAGCACAAATTTTTTCTAATGGCACAACAAGGCTCTTAATCCGGGATAAGTACATTGAACCTGCGGATCAGATTCAACTTATGAAGATGCAGATAAAGCTAATGGGCGTTCAAAATGTTACGGATTTAATTCTCCAGAATAATATTAAAGCCTTAGGAGGGCAGGGAATTAAAGTGGAAAACGCAAATGCAAAAATAATTGGTTTGAACGAAACGGGTCCACTTATCATTGAAGCTAATTATGTTGTCCAGAACTTCACAAAGAAAGTTAACGGAACCTATGAATATTCTTTTGATCCGACTCTCGGATACTCCCTTTACAATATAGGCTACAGAGCCCAGAATGAGATAAATCAAACCCTAAAGTTAGAACTCATACTCCCGACTGATGCCAAAATAGTTGAAGTTCCCCAGAATATAACGAGGGAACTCAGGGGCAACAGATTCACTTTAACTACACTGGTTAATGGAAATAAAATCTCAATAACCGCAAATGTCTTTATCAGATATGGTGCCCACCAGGAAGATGTCCAGAAACTTCTTGCTAATATCAGCAGAGCATACATCAGATTTACACTTCCGGAAGCTTCTCAGGGACTTAACTATAAGCAAGTAGGGGCAGCGGTTGGTGCACTTGTGCTCATAGGAGCAGCAGTATTCTTGATTAGGCGGAGATGACGATCTTTTCTTTTTAATGTTTTATTAACGCTACCATTATATATCTCTGTTACAAATTTCTTTTCAGGTGATAGAAATGACGAAGAAGCTTTACTATGAGGATGCATATCTAAAAGAAGCAAAAGCAAAAGTTGTTGAAATAAAAGATAATGCATTGCTTTTGGATCAGACCATTTTCTATCCAACAGGTGGAGGACAGCCGCATGACAGGGGAACAATAAATGGTGTTCATGTTTTGGATGTTTACAAAGACGAGGAAGGTAATGTCTGGCATGTTGTAGAAGAGCCAGAGAAATTCAGGATAGGAGATGAGGTTGAGCTTAAGATAGACTGGGATTATCGCTACAAGCTCATGCGTATCCACACCGCGATGCATCTCTTAGATCATGTGTTGAATGAAATTCTCGGTAAAGACAAATGGCAACTTTATGGCAGTGGAATGAGTGTGGAAAAGGGAAGATACGATATTCTCTACCCAGAAAACGTTAACAAGTACAAGGAGCAGATTATTGAGCTTTTCAATAAGTATGTGGACGAAGGTGGGGAAGTCAAAATCTGGTGGGAGGGAGAGAAAAGGCTCACACAAATCAGGGACTTTGAAGTCCTCCCATGCGGTGGAACCCATGTAAAGGATATTAAGGAGATTGGGCATATCAAAAAGCTGAAGCGCTCAAGCATAGGGAAAGGCAAGCAGAGGCTGGAGATATGGCTTGAAGATTAAATCCCCAATTTTTCCCTTACTTCCTCTATTGTTGCTCCTTTAATCAGCAAATCCTTTTCCCTTGAGGTCTCTCCTCTGAGTATAACAACCTCTTTTCCAAGGAGCTTTGAAAGGAACTTTATTAATTCTTTGTTAGCTTTTCCACCAACTGGGGGAGCGCTAATTTTTATTTTAATCCTCCCCTTCCACTTGTCAACTCCATCAATGCTGTCCCTTTTTGCATTTGGCTGGACATGAACGAGGAGAATAACACCCTCTTTTGTCTGCTTTATCATTCTCCCCCCTCCAAGTCATATTTCCATACAATTTTTGGAGGAAACCTCTTTTCTTTTACAGCCATAATTATTTCATCTGCAACTTTGTAGGCGAAATCAAAGGTTTCTTTGTCGATCAGACCATAATTGAGAGCCATTTCAAGCTCATCCTCATCTAACAAGAAAGCTTCGCCGTTTGGGAAAATAAAGATGTCCAAAAATAGGTCAAGCATCTCCAAAGTATTGTTGTAGCGTTTTGTATATGCCAGAACATCTACGTAGAACCCCTTAAAATTCCCTTGCTTATCGTAAACTTTCAAAACATCGTAATTTTTACTGATAAAGGCGAAGTAAATCATTGTGTAGTCATTTTCAATGACCTTAACTCCATTTACATAAAGAGGTGCGAGCATTCCATGGAATTTGGACTTGGCAACGATGATGTCTCCTAAGTCTGCTATGAGTTCATCGTATCTTTTAAGAACTCTGTTCGGAATGCGCTTATAGATGAGGTGAACTTTTTTGTTCATGATAGTTTTATTAGCAATTTCAGGTTTAAAAACCTCGCCATATTCAAAACTGTTGATATCCTTGGAGCTTAAACAAAATTATGTGTGAGTTAAGATGGATGCAAGATTTGTTTACCTCTCTGGCTTCCTAAGTGGTGTTGTTCTTTTCACTGCGGCAGGAATAATTTGGAAAAAAGTCAAGAGGAGCCAAAGATAAGCTCCTTCAGCTTCTCTGGTAATTCATCAATCTTAACCCTAATTTGCTCCCTCGTATCTCTGTCTCTGATTGTTACGGTGTTGTCTTCCGGTGTTTGGTTGTCAATGGTCACACAGTATGGAGTTCCAATCTCGTCGTATCTTGCGTATCTCCTCCCTATTGTGTCCTTTTCATCGTAAACTGCTATGAATCCCGCTTTCTGGAGCGTCCTAAAGACATTGTAGGCTATTGTTGTTAGTGGCTCCTTTGCAACTAACGGTAGAACGGCAACCTCTATTGGCGCCATATCCTTCTTTATCTTGAGGTAAATTCTTCCATCCTCATCAATTGTTAGTGAGTTCTCAAGGAGTAGATAGAAAGGTCTATCAATACCGAAACTCGGCTCTAAGACGTGAGGAACAATCTTTTCACCGGTTATCTTTTCTTCAACCTCTTTGATTATGAAATCCTCTTTTTCAAGCTCGTAACCCTCAATGCTGACTTTACCTTCCTCTTCAAGTTCTTCAACAAGCTTTCTAAGCTCTTCCTCGCTCATCTCTTTGAGCTTCTCGTTTATTCTTTTTGCATCTTTCTTAAGCTTTGGACCAACTCTCTTCATATTTAGACTAACTTTGAGCCTTTTCACGGTCTTGGGCTTATCGTAGTGAATCATAACCGTCAAATCGGCACCGCTCATCTTCATGTGTCTGCTCAAGTCGTAATCCCCTCTGTACGCGATACCAACACACTCAATCCATCCAAATCTTTCGCTGTAAATCTCAACATCCCATGTATCCTTTGAGTAGTGTGCCCTTTCTTCTGGAAGCTGTTGCCTGAATCTTATCGCCTTTTCTGGAATTCCTATGTCAAGGAGAATTCTCTTCACCATAGCCATGTAGTAGGCAAAGAACGTGTTCATGACATATCCTTTTTTAACAGCTTCCTCAAGAGTTACCTCAATCATCCCCAAGTTCTTGAGCTGGTGTTCGATGGGGTAAAGCCTAACAACTTCGTCTTTGACCTCATCGAAGTGCGGATGCTCGGTCTCTTTTGGATTGAAAAATATCTCCACTTCAGCCTGAGTGAACTCTCTAAGCCTGATCATCCCCTGTCTTGGTGAAATTTCATTTCTATAAGCCTTTCCAATCTGGAACACACCGAATGGGAGCTTGTTTCTCGCAAAGGCATTAAGCCTCTTGAAGTTCACAAAAATACCCTGGGCTGTTTCTGGTCTTAGATACCCTTTCTTGTCCTTGTAAGGACCGATGTACGTTTCGAACATCAGATTGAAGTACCAAACATCGCCCAGCTCTCCACCACACTGAGGACACTTTATGCCGTTTTCCTTTATTATTTTCGTGAGCTCTTCGGCACTCAAGCCTTCAACATCAATGTCCAAGCTCTCCTCGATGAGATGGTCTGCCCTGTATCTTGCGTGGCACTTGGTACACTCAACTAAAGGATCAACAAACTTCTCAACATGACCTGAAGCTATGAAGACTTCCTCAGGAGTTATGTCCGGAGTTTCAAGCTCAAAAAACCCCTCTCTCTGAAAGGCTTCTCTGATTTTACGCTCAATCTTTCTCTTTATTGTCGCTCCAAGAGGACCGTAATCGTAGAAACCTCTCGCCCCACCATAAATCTCGAAGCTTCCCCATGCAAAGCCTCTTCTCCTCATCAAATCCGAAAGGATTTCATACTTGTCTATCTTCATCCCCTAACCACCTTAAGGTTTTGACACTTCAAAATCCTAAAAACTTTGTGGAGTATCTTTTGACATTCTACCAAAGTTGGTGTTCAACAAGTTATCCCAGGGCTGTTATACGAAAGAGTTATAAACCAATTTTCCCGTTATGAATGTGAGCTTCAGCTTTGATTATTTAGGAGGGAAGAGAAATGGCGGAAAGACCACTTGATGTTATACACAGGTCTCTGGACAAAGATGTGCTGGTTATACTTAAGAAGGGATTTGAGTTTAGAGGCAAGCTTATCGGTTATGACATTCACCTGAATGTTGTCCTTGCAGATGCTCAGCTTATTGAGGGCGGCGAGGTAACAAAGAAGTATGGTAAGATAGTGATTAGAGGAGACAATGTGTTGGCTATTTCACCAGTAGAAACTGAGTGAGGTGATTCTCGGTGGGAAGCGGAACAGCACCCCATGGAAAGAGGAACCGCACACCAACTCATATAAAGTGCAGAAGATGTGGAAGAAAAGCCTACAACGTTAGAAAGAGATACTGTGCCGCTTGTGGATTTGGAAGAAGCAGAAGATTAAGGAAGTACAGCTGGTCAAAGAAGTGGAAAAAAGCTAAGAACGTCCATTGATCTCTTTTTATTTTGCTTTTCTGTATTGGTGGTTTGGGATAATTCTATAAACTTTTGTTTTAAATTCTAAATTATGAGCGCAAAAAATGACATTTTGGAATATTTAAAATCAAAAGGGCACGATGGAGCTCTTCAGAGTGAGCTGTACAATTTGGGTTACTCTCGTTCGACAATTGCTGAGGCGCTTGAGGCTCTTGAAAAGGAGAAGCGTATCGTGAAAAAGAATATCGGAAAAAAAGCATACAGAATATGGGCTATTGATGAGGCACCTTTTCCCATTAAAAATACTCTTAGACTTGGAATTTTAAGGGCTGTTGAGTACCCACATGCTCTTTTAACGGCTTATGATTTGAGAGAAAAGTACAATGTTAGGGTTTTGGTTTACAATTCTGCCCTTGAGCTTACGAATGCCCTTGCAATAGGAAAGGTCGATTTGGCGTGTTCGCCGTTAATCACTCAACTCCTCTATTCATTATTAATGAAAAGCATTAAAATTGTCTCTGGTTGTGGATTTGCTGGCAGTGGACTTGTTGTGAGAGGAGAGCTCGAAGAAGGAAAAACCATTGCTTCCTCTGAGCTTTCTACAATGGAAACCATGTTAAAATTGTTCCTTGAAAAAGGAGGATTGAAGAATATAAAGGTGACATATTTTAAAAATCCAGAGAATGCCGTGAGGTCTTTTCTTAGTGGGGAAATAGACGGAATAAGCATCTGGGAGCCTTATCTAACTCTGCTTAAAAAGAAGGGCTTTGATGTCTATCACTACTCTAATTATTTTGGAAAATACCCCTGCTGTGCCTTGGGGGTTAATTTGAGCTTTTTGGACGTTAATGAGGATATTTTTAAAGAATTCTTTGAAAGATTTAAGTACAACACTGAAAACTTGGAGAAACGAAAAGAGGAAGCTATACGTCTAATGGTAGAGGTTATGGACTTTGATGAAAAACTTGTGAGGGAAAGCTTTGGGGGATTTGTCTATGATTACAGACTCACAAAAAAGCAAGTTGAAGAAATGCTAAATCGATTTGGTCTCAAAGTGTTCAATCTTGAAAAGCTCTTCTTATCGCAAGATTTTTAACTTCCATTTCTCTTTTATCGCTTAGACATTCATCTAAGTGATTACCATGGATGGCGAATTAAGGAAGAGGTTATGGGAGCTTGCATGGCCGGCGATATTAGCAAACATATCTCAAACCCTTGTTAACTTAGTTGACATGATAATGGTCGGACAGCTGGGTGCTCTTGCAATCGCAAGCGTTGGTTTGGGAGCACAGCTTTCGTGGTTCATGATGCCCATAATGTTTGCAATCTCAACAGGTGTTTTGGCTTTAGTTGCCCGTTTTGTGGGTGCTAAAGAATACGATATGGCTAATTTGACATTGGAACAGGGAATTTACCTTGCTTTTCTGGTGGGAATACCAGTCATGGTATTTGGATTTTTGTTTGGAGATGATGCACTGAGGATAATGGGAGCCAGTGAAGATGTAATAAAACTTGGCTATGATTACATAAGGATGTATTTCCTATTCTATCCCATCAATTTCATGGGTTTTGCTGCATTTTCAGCTTTGAGAGGAGCGGGTGATACAAAAACACCAATGAAGCTGAGCATCTTAATGAATGTTCTCAATGTTGTTTTGAATTATCTCTTAATTTTCGGAAAGTTTGGCTTTCCAAGGTTGGAAGTTAAGGGGGCTGCATTAGCCTCCGGACTTTCAATTGCAACGGCTTTTGTTGTCGGAATGTTCCTCTTCTTAAGCAACAGGCTTGTTTTGAAGCTTAAGCTCAGCTTTAGATTTGATATTTCACTGATTAAAAGAATACTAAGAATTGGAATTCCAGCAACAATTGAAAGGATTATCTTCAGCGTTTACAACTTCATCTATATAAGCATCGTTACGAGATTTGGAACGGTAGCTTTGGCTGCTCATCAAGTTGGCTTGAGGGTAGAGAGCATAGCTTATATGCCAGCTTTTGGCTTTAATGTTGCCACATCAGCTTTGGTTGGACAGAGCTTGGGTGAGGGGAATCCAGAAAAAGCTGAGAAAGTTGTGTATGAGTCATTGAAAATGGTAACGGCTTTCATGAGCGTCATGGCTGTAATTTTAATTGCTTTTCCAAAATATCTCGTTATGCCATTTATAACAAAAAGTGATCCCAATTATTGGCAAGTTATCCGCTTGGCTGCAATCTATCTCATGATTGTGGGTATAAGCGAAATCCCATTGGGCTGGCTCTTTGTTCTCAGTGGAGCTTTGAGAGGTGCAGGGGATACGAAGAGTCCAATGTATATAACGGCTGTTAGCAAATTACTCTTTAGGATTCTTCCGGCTTATCTTCTGGGATTTGGCTTTGCAATTGGTTCATTCCGCTTTGAAGGGCTTGGGGTTATTGCTGCTTGGATTGCAATGAGCCTTGAGACATTCACAACCGCTGGCTTTTTCTGGTGGGTGTTTAAAAAGGGGAAGTGGAAGTACATAAAAGTATGACACAATGTTTATAAGTATGTATGACGAGTATATAAACGGTGATGTTATGGCTGTTGTCAGCATCCGTATTCCTGATGAGCTTAAAGCGAAAATGAAGGAAGTTAATATAAACTGGAGCGAAGAGATACGGAGGTTTATTGAGATGAAAATACGGGAGCAGGAAAAAAGAAAGTTGCTTGATGAGATTGATGCTTTTCTCGAAAAGGAAGTTCCTCTCATGAAAAAGGGACAAGCAGTGAAGCTTGTGAGGGATGCTCGTGATAGTAATTGACACTTCGTCTCTAATCAAATATCTCCTCCGCGAAGAGGGCTGGCGTGACGTTTCGAAGTTTCTTCGTCAGAATCAGTTGGTTTCTTTAGAAATGGCATTGATTGAAGGGGCAAATGCAATTTGGAAGCGTTGTGTTCTTTACCAAGATATTCCTCTCAAAACGGCAGAGAAATTGCTTGGCTATCTTCACTCAACTAAAGGCATAATCATCTATGAGGATCCAATTGAATACTTGCCTAAGGCGGAAGAAATTGCTCTTGAGAATAATGTTACCGTTTACGATTCTCTTTACATCGCTCAGGCTCTCAAATATGGAAAGTTAGCAACCAGCGATGAAAAACAGGGAAAAGTTGCAGAAAAGCTTGATATTGTGGTGTTCTACCTTTAGAGTGTCGAAACGTGGAATAGGGCTTCCATCAAGTGACCAAAGAGGTAGCTAACAAACGCTGCCCCTAATCCAGTAGTAACCATCTCCGTAACTTTCTTCTTTATTGAGATTCCTGAGAGCACCGATATAAAAGTCGCAACTACTGCCAGCGCTGTTCCCGCTAACAATACGGAGAATGGCAGTGCAACCAGTGATGATGATGCAAAGAAATAAGGTGTAACTGGGAACGCTACGCCAAGCAAGTAAAAGCATCCAGTATAAAGGGCTGCTCTTATCTCGTTCTCATCCTCTTCTTGGACAAGTAGCTTAATTATTGCATCGTGGTTTGAGGATAATTTTTCGGCGACCTCTTTTGCAACATTTTCAGGCATACCGCTCTCAAGGAGCTTGTCTAAAAGCTCATCTTCTGCTCTATCTGGAGAAACTCTGAACAGGACTTCCATTCTCTGTCTGATGCTCTCGTTTACCTGCCTCTGAGAGCGAACTGATATGAAAGTTCCAATTGCCATTGAGAGCGCTCCGGCAACTCCAACTATAAGACCGCTAATTCCAACGAGCTTTGGATTATACACATAAACTGCTGACAGTCCAGTAACTGCTCCGAGGATCTCAACTAATCCATCGTTCATGCCGAGGACTAAATCTCGGATGTTTTCGACATGGAGTCTTTTTTTGCTCTCGTAGAAGAACTTCTCGTGTTCAAGCTCATCCAAGATGACCTCACTTAATTCTCTCCTCTCTTCTTTATCGAGCTTCTCTTGATATGTCGTGAGGAATTTGAAGTACTTTTGGATTGCGCTGTTTTCTCCCATCTCGAGGAGTGAAGCAACAGCTCCAGGCCCTAAAATTTTCCTTAAAAGCCTTATGCTGTAAAGGCTCAGCTTGCTGATTTTCATCCGGGGGGTTCTGACATTTCTCCTTACCAAGAAATCGTGCCAGAACTTTGCATGCTTTGCTTCAATGTTTGAAAGCCTCAGAAATTCCTTCTTTAAACTCTCGTCTTTTTCAGTTTTAGCAAGCTGAGCATAAAGAATTGAATCGGAGTATTCATCCTCATAAAACTGAAGTGCCGACTTTATCATCTCGTCCATCTTCCATCCCCTAAAAAGCTGAACAAAAGAGTTAATTAAAGTTACTGTAATGACTTTAAAATCTCAATCACTTTTTCAAAAGGGGCATTTGTCTTTAGAGCGGTTGGTGAGAAGTGAGTTCTCGTTGCTTTGTAGCCCTCTTCTTCAAGAATCTCAATGATTTTGGCAACTTTTCTTGCTTCAAGGTTGTTCCTCCTCGCTAATGCATGAGTATCATAGAAAAATGGAATGTTAGGCTCTTCTTTGATAATTCCTAAAAACTTCAGCACTTTCTTTTTCTCTGCAATCTCCTCTCTCTCTGCCAGCTTATGCATCTCTTCAACAATTTCTTGATTCTTGAGCTCCCCAAGCCACAAAGGCCCATAAGCTTTAGTTTTGCTTGGCAAAAAGCTCCTCTCAATCTCAAATTTTCCATTCTTTTCATTAAAATACAGATACCCGAGCTTTTCTAAAGTCTCGTCCCCTTTCTTTGCTCCATCTTTGAACCTTAAGAATACCCTGAAGTAGTGGTCTTTGTAGTACGCAAAAAGAACTTCAAAGCCCATGTCATACTTTGCAACATATCTCGCAACGGTTCCTATTAAAATCCTCAGCCCCGCTTCATGGCAGAGCTCGCCTCTTATTGGCACTGCGTTGTATTTTCTTAGACATGCCTTTGGATGAGCTCCGCAGAGGGGAGCGGTATCTGTTGCGGTTATGGCTAAAACTCCTTTCCGCTTTACACTTCTCAAAGCAGAGTCTAAAAACTCCATTGGAGAACCAAAGGGATCCAAGTCAATGAAGTCAAAATACCTGAACTGCTCATTCATCAATCTGTTGGCATCTAAGTTTGTTGCAACTAAAACCTTGTTTCCTTTTAAAAATGCTTTCTTCTCATGTATCTCAATTTTACCAGGGAAGTTGAGTGCCAGATTTTTGATTATCAGCTTAAAGGCATCTGGATTTATGTCATTCATCCAAACTTCAGCTGCTGGAGTCTCTAAGGCATACCTGATCCCCCTAATCCCTGTAGCACTTAAAGCATCTAAAACTTTCTTTGCTTTAACAACCTTGAGGAGAAGGACGCTTAAATCCCTATTCAGAGCCATCATGGGGTTGTAAAAAACTGGAGCATCATAAATACGCTCAGCTTTTGGAACAAGAACCCTTGCTTTTCCTTCATTTATTTCTGTTAGCTCCATGGTACCACCAATCTATTTACAAAAAGCTTAGGCTAAGAAGAAAAGAAATCAGAGAATTTCGACGTAATCACCAAGAGCTTGTCCGGGTAAGCCTTTTTCGAACCTTACCTTAACCTCGCCCCTAACCCCATGTGGCTTGACAATTTTGCCGGCAATTATCTTTCCGCTCGGGCTCTTCCAAATGACTTTCTTTCCTATGAGCTTTGCTGCCTCCTCCCTGCTCTCAATTCCGAGAGGCTTGATAATCATGTGGTGGTTGTGCTGATTTTCCTTACTCCTCATGTAGCTTAACACTATCCCCTTCATCGCTCTCACCGTTAATGCCTACTGAAGAGAGCTTTTAAATTTATTGATGGAAAGGGTTTTATTCTCTCCCAGCTATTCAGCTTTGGTGGTGATCATGAAAATGGAAAGAATAAAGAAGCTTCAAAAGTTTATAAACGAGAACTCAATTGATGCAGCGCTCATCTCTAAACGTGAAAACTTGTTCTACTTTTCTGGAGCTTCTCTGTTAGCTGGGGGGTATTTAGTTGTTACTCCGGATGAGGCTATAATTTATGTTCCCGAACTTGAATATGAAGCAACAAAGGAAGAGACTGAACTACCCGTTGAAAAGTTCAAGAGGCTGCCAGAACTTTACGAAAAGCTCAAATCTTACAGTATTTTGGGAATTGAAGGTTCAACAAGCTTTTCCTTCATGAATGCACTTAAAGAAAAAGCTGAGATAAAGGAGTTCAGGAGCGTTGATGATGTTATAAAAGACCTTAGAATTGTGAAAACCAAAGAAGAAATCGAGATAATCAAAAGTGCGTGTGAATTAGCTGACATGGCTGTTATGGTAGCTATTGAAGAAATCAGCGAAGGGAAGAGAGAAAGAGAAATAGCAGCAAAGGTTGAGTATGTTATGAAGATGAACGGTGCTGAAAAGCCAGCCTTTGATACAATCATCGCCAGCGGTCACAGGTCAGCTCTCCCTCACGGGGTTGCAAGCGATAAGAGGATTGAGAGAGGAGATTTGGTCGTCATAGATTTAGGGGCACTTTACAGGCACTACAATTCTGACATCACCAGAACCATAGTTGTTGGAAAGCCCAATGAGAAGCAGAAGGAGATTTATGAGATAGTTCTTGAGGCTCAAAAAACAGCTGTTGAAAAAGCTAAGCCGGGAATGACTGCGAAGGAACTCGACAGCATAGCAAGGACCATCATAGCGGAATACGGCTATGGTGATTACTTTATCCACAGCCTTGGTCACGGAGTTGGCTTGGAAATTCATGAGCCTCCGAGGATAAGTCAGTACGATGAGACTGTTCTCAAGGAAGGAATGGTCATAACAATTGAGCCGGGAATTTACATTCCAAAGCTTGGTGGCGTCAGAATTGAGGATACAGTTGTTATAACGAAGGATGGAGCAGAGAGGCTCACAAAGATGGAGAGAGAGCTGATTTAATTCCTTTTTATTATCTTAACTTTTAATCCATATTCAGTGAACAGTCCAAAGTCCTCATCACAGGTAACAAGCATTTTATCGTGAGCTATTGCATTGGCAGCTATCAATAAATCTTTAGCAGGCGGTAGATTGCCTTTTTTCTTTAAGTCTCTGTAGATCTCTCCGGCAATCTTTGCACTTCTTTCGTCAAAATGCAGTTTTGGTAGCTTTTCAATCATAAGTTCTTCCTTTTCCTTCAGAGTTCCACAGTAAAGCTCAAAAACTGTGATTGCAGAGAGACCGTAAACCCATTCAGAAGGCAGAGACTTGACGACTTTTGAATTTCCTTTAAAAACCTCAATTATCACACTTGTATCAAGGATTGCATCCATTTTTGTGCCTCCTTTAATTCCTTCTCAAGCTTTTCGGCTTCTTCCTTACTTCTTGTTCCAAATCCTATTAGCAGGATGTTGAGATTTCCTTCTTTCTTTATAAGTTCTCTGATAACTTCTGAGAAGCTCTTTTTCCCCTTAATCCTCACAAGCTCCCGATAAACATCATCTGATATTGTTATTGTTTTTCCCATTTTAATCACCTGTGCATGCATGCACGAATGCATGTAATATCGAGATATTTAAAACCCTTTTCCTCGAGAACATAGGGGGGTGAGAGAATGAAAATACTTGACCAGAATCCCAAGGAGGGCAAAATTAAAGTTAAAGCCGAAACTCTCGATGACCTCTGGCATCTCTATCACATCATTGAGGAGGGAGATGTAGTTTATGCAAAGACCCTCAGAAAGCAGAGTCAGAGAAGTGATTCCCTTAGACCAGAAAAGGTCCAGGCTATTCCGGTGTTTTTAGGCATTAAAGCTGAAAAAATCAACTTCCACAAGTTTGCAAATGCGTTGAGGATTACTGGTCCAATAGTGTATGCCTCAAGAGAGGAAGTTCCCCTTGGTAAGTATCACACAATAGCAGTTGAAGAGAACAGCATTATTACAATTCAAAAGCCCAAATGGAAGGCTCACCACTTGGAAAGATTAAAGCAAGCTGTTGAAGCTTCTCAGAGAGCAAGAATTATGATTGTTGTTGTAGATGATGGTGAGGCCGATATTGCCCTCGTGAGAGAATACGGAGTTGATATAATTGCCAACATAAGACACAACCTTGGGGGGAAGAGATACAGCACAAATAGGGAAGCTGAGGAAATGAAGTTCTTCCACGATTTAGCAAAGACAATTGCTGAAATTATGGAGAGGGAAAAGGTGGATAAAGCTATTGTCGCCGGTCCCGGCTTTGTGAAGGAGAACTTTTACAGGTTCCTTCAGGAGAATTATCCGGAGTTAGCAAAGCGTGTTGTAATTGAGGACACAAGTGTTACAGGAAGAACAGGGATTTATGAGGTCATTAGGAGAGGAACCGTTGACAAAGTTTACCATGAAAACAGAGTCGCAAAGGAAATTCAGCTCGTGGAGAAGGTCATAGAGGAGATTGCAAAGAATGGATTGGTGGCTTACGGTATAAGAGAGGTCGAAGAAGCAGCGAATTATGGAGCAATTGAGACTCTACTCGTTTTAGATGAGCTTTTGAAGGGAGAGATGAGAGAAAAGATTGAACAGCTCATGGAGTTCGTCAGGCAGATGAGGGGAGAAATAGTAATTGTCAGCTCGGAACATGAGGGCGGTGAAAAGCTGAAAGCTTTAGGAGGAATTGCCGCACTGCTGAGGTATAAGATCAAGTGATTAGTAAATCTCGGCATAGGCATCGCTTTCAAATCTTGGGAACTCCTCCTCTTCGCTGTTCTTCACTAAAACCCTGTCTTTTTCTTCTGTAAACTCACCAATGATGAAAGCTTTAATTCCATTCTTAGATAGCTCCTCGATTATTCTTGAGGAATTCCTCCTGGGAGAAATTATCACCAGCGTTCCAGTTGATGAGACAGTTAGAGGATTCACATCAAAAGCTTCAAGAACTTTTTTGACGAGAGGGGGAATGTAAATTTTGTCATAATAAACTCTAAAGCCAACATTTGAATTGTCGGCAATCTCATGAAGGGCTGTTAAACCCCCTTCGGTTGCATCATGCATACCTCTCACGAACTTTCTCACAGCAAGGGCATCAGGAACAACAGTTTCAAGCTTATACATCTCTCTGAGCTTGGCTATTTCGGCTGGGGTTAAAGTTTCTTTAAGATCTTCTTTCTTGAAGTAAGCCGCTCCAACGGCGAACTCTATCCCAATGCCCTTCGTTATTATTATATCATCACCGGGTTTTGCTAACGGTAGTCTCAGGTCTTCTTTCTTCACCAATCCAAGTGCCGTTGTGGTGGCGGTTGTTTCTTTAATCGTGGTATAAACTCCCGTATGTCCCCCGATTACAGCTGTTCCGTATTCTCTGCACTCTTCATTGAGTTCCTCCATTATTTGAGCGAGCCCTTCTTTAGTGGAACCTGGAGATAACAATAGGTCAACAATCAGCCATCTCGGCTTAGCCCCAAAAACTGCAACATCGCTTGCTGCGAAATGATACGTGAAGAATCCAAAATGCTCCATTGGAACGCCTAAAACTGGATCAGTTGCTATGACGAGATAGTTTTCATTGCTATACTCAAGAACTGCTGCATCAAAGCCTTCTCTCGGACCGAAAACAACTTTCGGATCTTCAATGTTGAGGTGTGGTAAGATGGCTTCATTTAAAATTTCGCCTCTAATTTTCCCGAGCGGTAACATCTCTAAACCTCCTAATGATTTCATCTGCTTCTCTTAGGATTTTTTCATTACATCCATGGCACATTAACTCTAAACTCGGCACTCTCACGCTCATTCGGACTTTGTATTTTCTCGCAAGCTTGCTTATCTCGTAGTTTACCTCATAAGCCAA
The DNA here is from genome assembly GCF_035621495.1 of Thermococcus sp. SY098. Lineage (NCBI taxonomy): Archaea > Methanobacteriati > Methanobacteriota > Thermococci > Thermococcales > Thermococcaceae > Thermococcus > Thermococcus sp. SY098. The sequence goes on from NZ_CP141821.1 coordinate 1,982,680, forward strand.
ATCGAAATACTCCTGCTTAATGATTTTAAATTTGTCAATATACTGCAGAGGGCAACCCTCTCTCCACTGCCTTCTTCTTCCATATTCATACATCCTGTAAGGTTTTATACCCGCTTCTTTTACAAGCTTTTCAACTTCTTCAGCAGTGTACTTAATCAGCGGTCTGAATACTGGAATCCCGATCCTTGGTATCTCACTCAACCTTATGTCCCCCTTCCACTGATCGAGCAGGGCTCCAATTATCTTATCATTTGCATTGTCACCTTTTGCTAAAACTTCAAAGCCGTTAATTTTTGCAAACCAATAGGCATTTCTTATCATGACTTTTTTGCAGTGGATACATATTGGGCCCTTCCTTCCAATTGAATTCTTGAGAAGTCCTTCTGTTATATCAATAAGATAATGCTCGACTCTAAGTTTTTCAGTGAACCTCATTCCCCACAGCAGTGTTTCCCTCCAGCTCCATTTGTGGAAGAAGGTTATGGCAGAAACATCTAAATCAGCTTTTTTCATAATATACAGGGCTAAACTGCTGTCTTTTCCTCCAGAAAACATGAGGAGTATTTTCTTTTTATGAAGCCCAGTGTTTTCTGCAAACTGTTTTGTCTCCTTTATAATTTCTGCGAGCATGATGAAAATGAAAATAAAAAGACTTAAAAATTTAATTTCACGAGCTCATCTTTCTTACCTGATTCTCCGCAATGTCTCCCACAATTGGGAATTTATAGTACTCCCCTTGGTATGCTTTAACTATCCCAAGTATCCACAAGACAAGGGCAATTAAACCCAAAAGCATGCCTAAAATTGCTCCCAAAAATGGTATAAACATGAGGATTCTCTGAATTATGAATATTCCCAAGAATGTGATCGTTGACTGCATGGCATGGAATCTGACAAAATCACTTTCTTTCTCCAAGAGAAGGAAAATTATGCCTGTCAGGAATCCAAGGACATAAGCCAGCGCCGCTTCAATGTTTTCTTCAAGTCCTAAAGACGTTTTGCTTTTTTCTACTTCTCCACTTCCATATTCCTCCACTCTCAACACCTCACATAGCAGTATATCAACTTATTTTTAACTTTCCTGGTTAAATACTTTTCTAAAACTGTTGAAAATGATTTCATGATAGTTGATACTTTTGCATAAATTGTTTTATAATTTTCAAAAAATGTTCGAACCTTATTGAATTGGAAAGCATCTTGCTTTGTTTTAAATCTCGAACCCGATGTTTTGTTAGGCTCACCAAAACTTTTTAAGGCTTCCTATTCTATTAGTCCTATAGAATTAGGTTGTCCTAATGGTGATGATCATGTATGTGCATTTAACTCAGATGAAAGAAGGGGAAGAGGGAGTCGTTGTTGACATCCATGGGGGCATTGGGGTGAGACAGAAGTTAATCGGAATGGGAATTACTCCTGGAACCAGAATTCGTGTGCTCAAATCTTCGCCTCCCGGACCAATAATCATAGCTGTCGGTTCTTCACGAATAGCTATTGGCAGGGGAATAGCGGATAAAATAATCGTCCGGAGGGAACTTCGATGAAAAAAGTTATTGCCCTCGCTGGTAATCCAAACGTTGGTAAAACCACACTATTCAATGCCTTAACAGGACTGAGGCAGCATGTTGGCAACTGGCCTGGGGTTACAGTAGAGAAAAAAGAGGGAATAATGAAGTATAAAGGTAGAGAGTTTTTGGTTGTTGATCTCCCTGGAACGTACTCATTGACGGCTCATTCTGTTGATGAGCTTATAGCGAGAAATTTTATTCTAAATGGGAATGCTGATGTTATAGTTGATGTTGTAGACTCGTCATGTCTTATGCGAAATCTCTTTCTGACCATGGAAATCCTCGAAATGGGGGTCAAAAATATTGTAATTGCACTCAATAAAATTGATCTGGCTGAGAAAAAGGGGATAACTTTTAATTTTAGGAAAATGGAGAAAGTGCTTGGTATCCCAGTAGTTCCAACAAATGCAAAGGATGGAACTGGAATTGAGGAACTTAAGAGAAAAATAGTGGCTGTAGCTGATGGTAAAATTACCGTTAATCCTGTTGTTCCTGTTTATGATGATATCATCGAGAGAGAAATTTCCCATATAAGTGAGATACTAAAAGAAACAGCTTTAGCTGAAAGATACAACCTTAGATGGCTGGCTATAAAACTTTTGACGAGGGATGAAGAGGTCATAAAACTGGTTCTTTCACATCTTGGACATGAAAAGATGGATGAAATTCTGCACCATATAGGAGAGCTGGAGGAGCATTATAAAAAATCTCTTGATATCATTATTGCTAATCAGAAATATGAGTTCATCGATAACTTAATTCATCAGTTTGTTACTCACTTTGCTGAGCAAAAAGAAACGTTAACCGATCAGCTTGACAGAATTCTGACGCACCCGGTTTATGGTATGCTATCCCTCCTTGCAATCTTTTATTTTCTCTTTAAGCTCGTCTTTACAGTTGGAACGCCACTTCAGGAAAGTTTAGACTCATTTTTTGGAGTGTTGGGTGATAACATTGGGAGATATATAGTTAATGACACTCTAAGAGGCCTGATTGTTGATGGGATAATTGGTGGTGTTGGCTCAGTTTTGAGCTTCTTTCCTCTGGTGTTCCTGCTCTTTGTTGCAATGTCTCTCCTTGAAGATTCTGGGTACATGGCAAGAGCGGCTGTTGTCATGGAGAGAATAATGAGGAAGTTTAATTTGCCAGGGAAGAGCTTTATCCCAATGGTTTTGGCATTTGGATGTAATGTGCCTGCAGTTATGGCAACTCGAGCATTAGATGATGAGAGAGATAGAATTCTAACAATGATCATAAACCCTCTTGTGCCGTGCAGTGCAAGAATGGTGGTTATAACTTTTCTTGCTGGAGTCTTCTTTGAGAGGCATAAAGCCCTTGTTGCCATCAGCATTTATGCAATTTCTCTTGGATTAGCATTGATTTCAGCCCTTATACTGAGTAGATTCGTAATTAAGGGGGAAGAAAGCCCATTCATAATTGAGCTTCCTGACTACTTAATTCCTTCATGGAAGAGTGTAGTGATTCACTCGTGGGAGAGAAGTAAGGAATTTTTGAAAAAGGCAGGAACTGTGATTCTTGCTGGGGCAGTTGCAATATGGTATCTGAGCAATTATCCACAGCCTGTTGGTACTGGTTTAAGCTATGCCGAAATCATTGGGCGGGCATTAGAACCCGTGACTAAACTAATGGGCCTTGACTGGAAAGCTGCTGTAAGCTTAATTTTTGGGATAATAGCAAAAGAAAATGTTATCGCTACGTATGGTGTTATATATGGAATTGGGGGGAATGAAGAAGCATTGGGGGTCTTAATGAGGCAAGCAATGACACCACTGCAGGCGTTTGTTTTATCTCTTGTAACAACCCTTTACCTTCCCTGCATCGCTACAATTGCTGCAATAAGAGCTGAAGGGGGGACGAAGTGGGCTTTAGTTGCTTCGCTCTACAATCTTATATTAGCAACCGTGATTGGGATTCTTGTGTATCATCTGGGATTATTTATCTTGGGGTGAAAGGTTGTGGTAAACATTGAAGAAGTCCTTGAGCTTATCAAAAGTGGGTATACAAATCCCAAAGAAATAGCAAGGGTTATGGGTATAAGTGTTGAGGAAGTTAGCGGAATAATAAAAATACTGGAAAGCTTAGGATATATCGAAAAAGTTGAGTTTGGAAGTTCTGTCTGTAGTAAGTGTCCAATGAAGAAGATATGCTCCGGCTCATGCATTCACTTTAAGGGACAGATTTACCAGATATCCGAGAAAAATTCATCCAATTCTTCAAAAACACCTTAGGCAGCAAAATATATAAGCGTTCGATCTTAATTATTATCGGTGGTGTTAATGAAAGCTGTTATTCTTGCTGGAGGATTTGGAACAAGACTGAGGCCAATTTCATCAACAAGACCAAAACCAATGGTTCCCGTTCTCGGAAAGCCAAATTTGCAGTATCTCTTGGAAAACTTGGAAAAGATAAAGGAGATTGACGAAATAATCCTGTCGGTTCACTATATGAGGGGAGAGATAAGGGAGTTTATAGAAGAGAAGATGAGCGATTATCCCAAAGACATAAGGTTCGTGAATGATCCGATGCCTCTTGAAACAGGAGGAGCATTAAAGAATGTTGAAGAGTATGTCAGTGATGAGTTCTTAGTAATTTACGGAGATGTCTTCACGAACTTCAACTTTGCAGAACTCATTGAGTCTCATAAGAAAAACGATGGTCTTATAACAGTAGCTTTAACCAAGGTCTATGACCCAGAAAAATACGGTGTCGTAATAACTGATGAGGAAGGAAAAGTTGTAGAATTTGAAGAAAAACCAAAGAGACCAAAAACTAACTTAGTTGATGCTGGAATCTATGTGGTTGATAAGGAAATTTTGAAGGAGATACCACGGAGAAAGGAAGTTTATTTTGAGAGGGAAATCCTTCCAAAGTTTGTCAGCCAAGGCTTAGTTTATGGTCATAAAATGCCGAAGGAAAACTACTGGGTTGACCTCGGATCTCCAGAGGATTTGTTCTATGCCCATCAAATAGCTCTTGACGAAATTGCGAGGGAAGATGGATACTTTACGATAAAAGAGGATGCAGAAGTTCCAGAGGACGTTGAAATTCAAGGCCCTGTATATATTGACAGTGGAGCAAAAGTAGGACATGGGGTAAAGATCAAAGCATACACATACATTGGACCAAACACAATAATTGAGGATAAAGCTTACTTAAAGAGATCAATCCTCATCGGGAGCGACATAATAAAAGAAAAGAGCGAAATTAAGGACTCAATTCTTGGAGAAGGAGTAGTAATAGGGAAGAATGTCATCCTCAAAGAGGGCGCAGTTGTTGGAGATTATGCAAAGATTTACGACAATTTGGTGATTTATGGGGCGAAGATCCTCCCATGGAAGAAAGTTGAAGAGTACGAAGCATACATCAAGATAAAGCTCGATCCAACGAAAGTGAGACCAGAGCTCACCCCAGACAGGTGTCCTCTTGGTCTGCCGGAGTGTATATACAAGAAGTTCAGAGCAATAGCTGGAGAAAAGCCACCCTGTGATGAATGCATTGAAAACCAGTGGCTGTTCTGAGTGTTCCATATTTTTATTTTTAATATCTCATTCTGGGATTATACTCGAGGATTATCTCGCCATTTTTAAATACCCTAATTACTCCGCTTTCCGAGAGTGTTATTGCTGTTGCTTTTGTTTTCTTTGAGATAGCTGCGGCTGCAAGATGCCTGCTCCCCAGCCCCGGAGGTAAGTGGACATCAAGCTTTTTTGGGTCAACATCAAGATATCTGCCTGCTGCCACGATCCTTCCGGTGTTGCTGATTATAAATGCCCCGTCAAGGGTTGCAAATTCTTTTATAACACCCTTAATGTTCTTATCCAGCACATTCAGCTTATGCCCCCTGAAGGGGTTTGGGACTATCTGATGAGAGTACTTCAGAACATTTTTTGTGTCTCCGACCACAAATATTGTTCCAACAGGATATCCTTCCTTTCCCTCTAAGCTTAATTCCACTGCTATTTCAAGTAGCCTTTGAAGCACGGTTTGGGCTTCCTCAAAGAAACCCTTTGTAGTTGCTATGGTTCTTTTTACAGTTCTTATCCCGAGGGTATTTGGAGTGATGTAGAGGAATGTTTCTCCGTTAGATATAATGTTGTTCTCAACAAGAAATGCGGAAATGAGATTTACCACGTTCTTTATCCCTAAAGATAGCGGTAAGGGGATTTTTTTAATCCTTTCATCGGAGATATCAAAGTCCTTACCAACAAGTATAATGGGGACTTCAACTTCAGGTATTTTCCCTTCAAATGAGGGGGTTATCAGTACCAGTGCTTTAGCATCAATTTCTTTAATTATCTCTAAGGCTTTATTGAGAAGAACTTTGGTGTATCCACTCTTCTTCATTTTTACACCGTCTTATAGTATTACCGTTTGATATTTATAAATGTTGTTCGTTAAATCCTGATTCTAATAATGAAAAACGTTTAATACTTTGGATAACCTACAAATTAAGGGGTGTTAATAGTTAAAAATCATAAAAATGCGGTCTTCAGTGGTGGGAGTATGAGAATTGTGGTGGGAATAACAGGAGCAAGTGGCGTAATTTACGGGCTCCGGCTTGTGGAAGTTTTGAGAAAGCTGGGGCATGATGTTATTACAGTTGCGTCAGAAACAGGACTGGCAGTAATTCGTCATGAGGTTGGTATCAATTTTGAGCCAGATTACAGGGAAGACGAGCTGTTTGCACCAATTGCTTCCGGTTCATACAGATTTGATGCAGTTGTAATCGCCCCATGTTCTATGAAGACCCTAAGTGCTGTGGCAAATGGTTATGCTGACAATTTGATAACGAGAGTTGCTGATGTTGCATTGAAAGAGAGGAGAAAGCTGATCCTGCTTGTTAGGGAAACTCCATTGAACTTGATCCATATTCAAAATATGTTGAAAGTTACACAAGCTGGTGCCATAGTTATGCCAGCATCTCCAGGATTTTACCATAATCCTAAAAAATTAGACGATATAATAAACTTTATAATTGGTAAAATCTTAGACATTTTAGGTATCCCCTATGATTTATACAAGAGGTGGGGTGAATAAAAGTGTTACAGTTAGATGATCTGGATAGGGCAATATTGAAGTTGCTCAAAGAGGATGCCAGGTTGACTATCTCTGAAATCAGTGAAAAGCTAAACAAGCCAGAATCCACTATACACTTCAGAATCAAGAAGCTTCAGGAAAGGGGCATAATAGGAAGATATACAATTATCCTTGGAGAAACTCTTAGGCCCAAACATATTGCTTTCCTGATTTTAAGGGTTGAAAAACCTGTCATTGAGGATTTCCTTGAAAGATATCTTGAATACATAACAAAGACCCTTGCAATGCTGCCAAATGTTCTCATGGTCGCTAAAAGCGAGGAAGACAAAATAATTGCCTTGGTTGGAGATGAGACTCAAGAAAAGCTCGAGAAGTTTATAGAGGACAATATAAAAACCATACCGACTCTGAAGGAGGTACTGGTGTTCCCAGTTAGAACGTTCAAGAAGGGTGGGGAAATTATTGGATTCCTTGCGGGGATTTGAATGGAAATTGAGGTAAAATTTAGGGTTAACTTCGAGAACATCAGAAGAAAAATCGAAGACTTAGGGGCTAAATTTGTAGGAGAGGAAGTTCAGGAGGATTTATATTTCGCCCTTCCATCAAAACAGCTTTTGAGGATTAGGAAAATTGTTAATCTGGACGAGGTCATCCTTGGATATAAGCAGATTAAAGATGAAAGGAACGAAGAATTTGACGAAATTGAAGTTAAAGTTGAGGATTTTGAAAAGATGAGAATTATTTTAAAGCGTTTGGGATTTACGGAAGATGTTTGGGTTAGGAAGCATAGATTTGTGTACAAGCTTGGAGATATTACTTTTGAGCTTAATAAGGTTGAGGGACTGGGGGATTTCTTGGATATTGAGGTTATAGCCGAGGATGTCCAAGAGGCAAAAAGGAGAATTTGGGAAGTTGCAAACATGCTGGGGCTGAGAGAAGAAGATGTGGAGCAGAGATTATATCAAGAAATGCTTAAAGAACCTCTCAAACATGTACAGAAAGAGTAAAATATTATCACTTAATTTCATTATATTCTATATGGTGAGAAGATATGTGGATTAGGAAGGGTCAAGGCTCTCTTGAGTATCTTTTTATTGTTGCTTTGGTGATCATCATTGTTGCTATTGGAGTTAGGTACCTTAAAGGGGCTGCCAAGGAGGTTCCCTATTATAATGAAATAACCTTAGATCCGGGGCTCTTTAACAACATAACTGCCGATTATGGAGATATAAAAGTTGAGGCATATTTAATAGATAATGGTGATGGAACGTATAAAGTTGAGTACAAAATCTGGGCAATAAAAGTCCCTATAAGAAAAGCCCAGTTGGCACTAATATGCATGAATAAACCGCCTAATGTGGCGGGGTATAAGGTAATAACGCATGAAGGTCTACTTACGCCGGTAAATTATTGGGCTAATTATTGGACTCCAATTCCGGAGGAATATTTCCCCTGTGAGATAAGATTCTATATTTGGAAAGAGTAAGTGATTTCAAATGAAGAGATACTTAACATTTATAGTCTTTATCCTTATTTTCCTTCAGCCCCTTGTTTATGCAAGTTTTGCGGTTTATTATGGTGATGTATCCCCTTCCAATATAGGTGAACTCTCAAAGTTCAATCTTCTTATTCTTTCTCCTTTAGTGGGAGAAAATTATATAAAAGAGCTGAAAGCCAAAAACGTAACCGTTGTGGGCTATTTAAGCTTAGCAACTATTGGCGGCTGGGAGCCTTGGGCTGAGGATGTTCCTGATAGTATAATAATAGGACATTGGGAAACATGGAATGAGAAAGAGGTTGACTTTTCATCTCCACAGTGGATGGACATAGTTCTCAATGAAGCTGTCCCGTATATCCTCTCAAAAGGTTTTGATGGTGTCTTTTTGGACAATTTGGACTACGTTGATAAGTATCCCGAAAAGAGAGAAGCAATGGTTAAACTAATTAAAGCAATTCGTGAAAAATATCCGGATATAGTTATTGTAGCAAACAGGGGCTTTTCAATAACCAAAGAAATTGCCCCCTATGTTGATTATGTCCTCTTTGAGGATTTCATAACATATTACGATTTCAATGACAATAAATACAAGATTTATCAAGATGGTGATCTGCAGTGGGTTCTTGCTCAGGCGGAAATGCTGAAGAAGCTGAAGGTTAAAGTTTTGGCTTTAAGCTATGTGGATTTAGATAATGAGAAGGAGGTAGAGGAATTTTCCAAAATCGTTTGCAAATATGCAGATGAGTACGGCTTTGAAGTTTATATGGCAGATATAACCCTTCAAAGAATTGGGTTTAACCCATGTGAGAACTTCACAAAAAGCCAAGTTGCTTCAAGCGAGGCAAAAATTGGGGAGGAAAATAAAAACATCTGCGGATCGGGATCAATTTTGCTGGTGATATTCCTTCCGCGCTCACTTAGAGAACTCATCTTGCGGTAGCCACGATTTTTATAATATCGTTGAATTGAAGTTCATAATCTTCACCAACTCTTCTGTGCGTTCTTGCATTTACCGCATAGAGGAACGTCTTACCCAAATCGGTGTGCACTTTGAATGCTAAGTCTCTCGGTGTTGAACCTTTTTTCATTAAGAACACATGAGGCAAAACGTTTCCAAAGCTATCCGTAAGTTTATGCTCATCCTCAACGGGATAAACTGGAATCAACTGCAGTAATTCAAAAACAGCTTTATTGATGACCTCCTGAACTCCCGTTGAGCCAAATCTATCGAGAACTTTTTCTTTGATGAGTTCCAGTGCTCTCTGCTGCTTTGGGCTGAGAGGTTTTAAAATTTTGAAATTGCTTTGACCTGGAAGATAATCTATATAGCCTGCTTTTGCCGCCTTTCTGAGGGTTAACTCTGCAGCAGCTGAAGTTGGCACGACAATGTAGTTTCTCTTCTTCCCCTCTTCAATAAGCCTCTTTATCTGCTCATCGCTTGCCATGTCTGCTTTGTTTGCAGCTATTATTATTGGCTTATTTATCCTTCTAAGTTCGCTGACAAAGTTATACAAATCTTCATCGCTCCATTTCGTTGGGTCGTTGCTTAAGTTCGTTTTGTGCAAAGCTTCGAGGATATCCTCCTCGCTGACTCCAATTCCAGTTAGCTGATCTGCAATGGCTCTTGCGAGATTTAGATGTTGAAGTTTAACCCTTTTAGCAAATTTTTCCCAGTTCTTCTTTAAAATTCCATATATCCAGTAGTTTATCTCCTTCTCCAGAAACTCAATATCTTCAACTGGGTCGTGATAATCTGTGGGCTGTCCTTCAGCATCGGTCTTTCCGCTTGCATCAACTATGTGAATCAGTGCTGATGCCATTCTTAAGTCATCTAAAAATTTGTTTCCCAGACCCCTACCTTCATGTGCACCGGGTACAAGTCCAGCCACATCAATCATTTTTATTGGAATTAGAGCAAGTCCATCTCTGTATTCGTAGTTCTGCGGATTTGGAGCACAGCCAAGCTCTCTGCATGGATGTTCTGCTATAACATAGCTAACTCCAACATTTGCTTCAATAGTGGTGAAGGGATAATTGGCTATTTGAACGTCAACTAAAGTTGCCGCAGAGAAAAAGGTTGATTTCCCGACATTTGGCTTTCCTACAACGCCGATTTCCATTTTTCATCACCACTCACTCTAAGCCAGTTTTGTCTTATAAAGTTGAGGATTAAAAGATGAGGAATTTCCCTTTCTCCATTATCCTCTCTCCGTCAACTTCAACCGTTGGATCGAGAATGAGACAATCAAAGTGATTCAAAGCTGGAGCATCATTATCGTAGTTTGCCCCAATTGCTATATGGACTGTATTTCTGAGCTTCTCATCCTCAAGGAGCTTTCCACTCATCTTTGCTCTTGGATTTAGTCCTATGCCAAGTTCCCCCAAATGCCATGCATTTTTAGCCAATTCTTTTTTCCCATTTTAAGCGCTCTCTTCTCAGCTTCCTTTATAGCTTCTTCAAGCTTTTTAGCTTCCTCTTTACCTTCAATCTTCTGCACAAAACCTTCTTGGACATGCACTTTTACAGGATTCTTAGGAAGTACGCTTTCTCCCCCCAATCCCATAGTTCCATCAAAAACTATCACTCCCTCACTTTTTCCAACTGCCGGAGAAATGAATACCTCTCCAGCGGGCAAGTTGCCGCCTTTTCCAGGTTTTCTAAAATCACCGTCGTCTTTGAATGCCTTTCTTCCTTTAATGTTTACCCACAAATCTGTTCCTTTTTCAGTTGCTACATGTACTTCTTTCCCTTTATCAAGAATTTCTGCTAAGACTTGTGCCTCATACCTAAGCCTCTCATAATCAATTGGAACAGCCCTCAAATACATCTCTACAGTGATTCCAGGGCTCCAGAAGGAGCGAATCCTTTTATCCCCCCATAGAAGCTTTTCAAAAATGTGCGTATATTTTTGGTTGTCCCTGCCCACATATCCGATATTTAATCCGAATGCATCTTTGCCTAATTTTTTCTCAGTTATTGAGATCACTATGTCCGGTTCACTTTTTATAGCTTCAATTACACTTCTTTCTGCAAATTCGAGTGAGGTCTTTGGCTCTTGAATAATGATAGTAGGCTTGGCGTGAAATTCCTTAGCAGCACTGAAAAGGCTCAGCGAGATATCTAAGACTTCTCCGGGGTTAGTTATTATCAGGACTTCCTCACCTTTCTGAACATCAAGAACTTCATGCATGGCTACCTTTGAGACATCCCTTAGCTTCATAGAACCACCTAAACAAGGTTTGTTTTCAGTTTTAATAACAATTATGGAAAAGCATAATTACCTTGAGTTCCTAATTTTCTGGTGGCGCCTTTGCTGAGTATCAGTAGGTGTTAAAAATGGAGAATCCACAGATTACGCTCTTTGCATATTCAAAGAATAAATTCACGGAAAAGAGGCTTGAAAGTCTCGAAGAAGTCTTTAATTACAAGGATTACCCTGTGGTGTGGGTAAACATTGATGGTATTGCTTATCTGGACGAATTAAGGAACATCTTTGGTTTTTATGACACCTCAATAAGGTTGATCCTTCGTTCAAAAAGCAGACCAAAAGTTGAAATTTTCGGAGATTATCTGTTTATCCTCATCTATCAGGTCTATGAGTCCTCTGGAGGATTGAAAAGAGAGAAAACTGCAATATTTCTGAAGGATAACTACGTGATAACTCTGCAGGAAGTAAAAGGTGATGTTTTTAACTCCATTAGGGAAAGCATTAGAAAAGGAGAGGGTCTTGTTAGGGAGAAAAGAGCAGATTATTTGGTTTTCCTTCTCCTCGATGCAGTGATCAACAACTATATCCCAATTTTGGATAAGATAAATGCCAAAATGGAAGCGATAGAAGATAAAATACTCCGCAACAGCGACAGAGAAATGCTCAGGAAAATTCACACAATACGCAGAAGAATCCTCTTTATGAGGCGTGCTATTTTTCCCCTGCTTGAGGTCTTTAGGGAGCTACAGCTTGAAGGTACAAGGTTCTTTGAAGAGGACATAAAGCCGTATCTTAGAGAGCTTAATGCCCACGTTCTGGAAGTTCTTGACCTAATAGAAAGCCAGCGTGAAATGGCGAATGGTCTCATAGATATTTACTACTCTACAATCTCAATGAAGATAAATGAGATCATGAGGGTATTAACAGTAATTTCCACAATTTTCATACCTCTAACCTTTATAACTGGACTATACGGCATGAACTTCCGCTACATGCCGGAGCTGACTTGGCGTTATGGATACCCTGCAGTTCTGCTGATTATGTTGATGATATCACTTAGCATGCTCTATTATTTCAAAAGAAAAGGATGGCTTTAGAGATTCAGAGCAAGCTTCACAGCTTTTTCAGCTATAACATCCATCGGATCAATTAGTGGAACTTCCAAATCCTCGGGTTTCAGTGCAACACTCACCTCAGTGCAGCCAGCTATGATGCCTTCACTCTCCTTTTCAAGCTTTTTAGCTATCTCCAGCAAGAGTTCCCTTCCAAACTCGAACTTGTTAGCTTTGATTCCCTCATAGATGCCTCTCATGACTCTCTCCTGCTCTTCCTTATTTGGTATTATCACTTTTATCCCCCTCTTTTCCAAGGCTTTCTGGTAGATTCCGCTAACCACTGTTCCTGTCGTTGCCAGCAGTCCAACCCGTTTAATCCCCAGTTGCTTAACATATTCGGCGGTCTCCTCAATCATGTTGATTAGCGGGATGTTTATTGCTCTCTGAATCTCATCGGCGAAGAAGTGTGCTGTATTGCAGGGCATTATTATAAAATCTGCTCCCCAGTTTTCAAGCTTTTTTGCACTGTCAATGAGTTCTGGCAAGGGGTTTTCACCTTCGCCGAGAATGTACGCTGTCCTATCGGGAATTTTTGGATTGTTGTAGATTATAATCCTCGGATGATCCTGGTCTCTTTTTGCTGGGGTTTTCAGGACTATTCTTTTAAATAACTCAACAGTTGCCATAGGGCCCATACCGCCAAGGATGCCTATTATTTTTTCTCCCATTTTAATCACTCAGCTTTTGCATATCTGAGTTTGCCCTCTTTCCACTCAATATAGCGTGCCATAATAAACAGCAAGTCGCTTAAGCGGTTGAGGTATTTTAGGGCATCTTCCCCAAATCCATATTCCAAAAGGAGCCTTGCAACTTTTCTCTCTGCCTTTCTCACAACAGCCCTACAGACGTCAAGTTTTGCGCTCGCTATTGTTGAGCCAGGGATTACAAAGGCTTTTAGCTGAACCTCGTTCTCGAATTTTTTAATCAAGCTTTCCATCCATTCTACTTCTTTCTCTCCAATCTTCTTGTATTTGCCTTTGCTTGCTATCTCTGCCATGAGAGAATATAAATCAATCTGAACCTTCTCTACAATGCCTCTAAGCTCCTCATCCTCAATGTAGTGCTTTGCTTCTCCAAGAAAAGAGCTCGCTTCATCAATTGTTCCGTTGGCTTCGATGATTGGGGAGAACTTTGCCAGTCTTTCTCCAGTAAAGATTCCAGTGGTTCCTTTATCACCAGTTCTTGTTGTAATTGGCATATGATCACCAAGTTTAGTTGAAAGCCTTGATCTTTTTATTCCTTTTGTTGCTTTTTTGTTGTCTAATGCAGCTGTATATACACTGCTGGTGATACAAAAACATTGGGAAAAGTTATTTATACTTAGGAGCGTTTTTAAAATTTTGGTGATGCTATGAAGAGGTGGAGTCTGTTTTTGATTATTGTAATGATTTTGAGCATAGTCCCAGTAAGTACAATAGGCTTTGTGAATGCAGCGACGTATGTTCCAATACCAGAAATACAGGGGTACAGTAGTAGCTCACCTTATGTGGGACAAACAGTGATTACGACTGGTGTGGTAACAGCAGTTGCTTCAAAAGGATTTTTCATACAAAACGGAACAGGTCCTTGGACAGGAATTTATGTGTACTTGGGCTCAACACCTTCGGTCCAAATTGGAGACCTTGTAGAGGTTAGAGGGTATGTCAAGGAATACTATGGATTAACTGAAATTTCGGTTAATCCCAAATATGGGGATTATGTTAAGGTACTTGGCACGGCACCGGTGCCAGAGCCGGTTACCCTCCCATCAGGAAATGTTTCACAAGAGCAATGGGAAAGTGTTTTGGTAAAGGTCGTTGGTGTTACGGTGGTTGATCCAGACTTGGGTTATGGTGAGTGGCTTGTTGACGATGGAAGCGGCCCAGTTAGGATAGACGATTTAATTTATAGATACACCCCCGAATATGGGCAGAAGTTTGACTATATAATTGGTCCAGTTTATTATTCCTATGGTAACTTTAAGATTGAGCCAAGAGGACCAGAGGACCTAAAGGAGTACATTCCAGAGATAAAAATTGCTGAACTCAATGTAGATAGATCCCTTGTTAAAGGTGTTCCAGCACCAATTAGTGTTCTTATAAAGAACGACGGTATATTCAGTGAAAATGTAACATTACTTATTTATGCAAATGATGAAATCCTGTTAAATACAAGCCTAATTTTGGATCCAGGGATGAACTATTCCACAACCATTACATGGACTCCATCATCCACTGGGGATGCAGTAATAAGAGCCGAAATTGTTGGATATGATGAAAAATATGTCCCTGTTACTGTATATGAGAATCCACAGACTGTGGCGTTTACCATTGTAACATACTACCACTACCGTTATGAGAAGTATTGGACGATCCTTTCTCCGCTTTATGAGCAGTTTGATGCATTGATAACCGAGCTCCAGCAGTATAATGTTGACTTAGGCCCTCTTCAAGATGAGATAGAAAAAATTGAAAGCAACATGCAGCAGATAAATGAAGAATACTCAAAGTATGAAAGTCTCAAGATATATACAAGGAATGGTTATTATCTTCCACTTATGCCACACATAAGAAAAGCAGCGCTGTTAAGTAGGGAAACAATCTCAATGATTAACGACGTGCTTCCACTCCTGAACTCAACTCTCGAACAAGTTAAAGCAATGATTCAACAGCAGCAGAATGTAACTGGTGGAAATGAAACGACAGTGCAGAATGTCACCGTGACAGTTCCAAAGCTTGTTAAGGTTCTCATAGACTCGGGACACAACCAGTACTATAATGACGAAAAAATGAGCAGTTTGATAAACAAAATTGAAGAAGAGCTTGGCTGGAAAGTTGAGATCAACCGTGGAACACTAACAAGCGAAAAGCTCCAGGAGTACAACATTCTCATTATAACAAACCCAAGGACTGACATAACTGATGAAGAAGCACAGGCAATTAAAGAATTCGTTAAGAACGGGGGAGGGTTGCTGATACTTGGAGACTGGTACAAATACGTGAACACAAAGAGCTTGAACAAAGTTGTTGAAGAATTTGGCATCAGATTCAATAAGGATGAGCTCATGGATAATGACCGCAACACCGGAAGGCCGTACTTCCCACTTGTTGGTGAATTCAACTTTGAGCACCCAGCAACTAAATTCCTCAACGAGACATCAGAACTCTATTACAACGGTGACACGCTTGATGTCTCTGGAGATGTGGTCTGGCTCATCAGAGGCTATGACAGCTCATATGCCGTTGATCCGACAGGAAAGGTTACAAAGGAAAAAGGGTCCAAGCCAATAGTTGCAGCGGCAGTTGAAGTTGGAGAAGGCAGAATTGTAGCCTATGGCTCAAGCAAGGCAATAAGTGATGACTACTATGGCAGATATATTACAACAAACTGGCCGTTCATTAAGGGAGTACTTCTCTGGCTTGCAGGGGAGATTTGATTCTTTACTTTTTATTTTTATTTTCCATTTCAACATTCATCGAAGCGAAATGATTTTATATTTAAGGATTGTACTTTTCTATGCATGGATGAGAGGTGAAGGCTATGCATGAACTTGTTGAGTTTGCTGTTGAAAAAGCTTTGGAGCTTGGAGCAGAATATGCAGAGGCAAGGTTTGAGGAGCATAGTGGGGTAAATATCGTCATGAAGAACGGCAATCCAGAAGGAGTAGGTATAAGAGCCGACAGGGGAATTGGAGTCAGGGTTCTTGTAAATGGGGGAATGGGATTTGCATCAACAAACATCCTCACAAAGGAAAACGTTGGCGAAGCTGTTAAGAAAGCCATTAAGCTTGCAAAGGCTGCTTCAAAAGTTAGAAACATACCAATAAAGTTCAGCGAAGAGAGGTTTCATGAGGTTTACTACGAAGTAAGAATGAAGAAGGACTTCAGGGACTATTCCGGGGAGGAAAAGATGGAGTACCTAAGGCTCATTGAGGAGGAAGTTCTGAACAGTGGGATCAAAGTCCCAATGAGATTCTTGAGCTACCAAGACTGGATTGCCCACAAGTATTTCGTCAACAATGAGGGGGCAAAAGTTGAGAGCGTCATTCCAAGGGTTTCAATAACATACAATTTAGTTGTTTTTGAGGAGGGTCAAGTTGAGCAGGCTCCGTTCGTTCAGACTGCTTTTACAGGTGGTCTTGAGCTTATTGAGAGAGCAGAGCCATGGAAGAAAGCATTAAGTGATGTTAAAGCCTTGCAAAGGCTAATAAAAGAAGGAAAGAAGCTACCAGAAGGGAAGGTTGATGTTGTTATAAGCCCAGAAGTTGCAGGAATAGCTGTTCATGAGAGCGTTGGACATCCATATGAAGCGGATAGGATTTTTGGGAGGGAAGCAGCGCAAGCTGGAGAAAGCTTTGTTAAGCCAGATATGTTAGGAGAGAGAATTGGAAGCGAGGCAGTAACTGTTATTGAAGACCCAACGATACCAAACAGCTGGGGTTTCTACTTGTATGATGATGAAGGCGTCAAAGCTCGTCCAAGGTACCTAATCAAAGATGGAATAATAACTGAGTTCTTAATGAATAGGGAATATGCTTATTACTTAGGTACTAATTCTAATGCTGCAGCAAGGGCGATAAACTACGACAGAGAGCCCATAGTGAGAATGGCCAACACATACTTGGCTCCAGGCGATTATTCCTTTGAGGAGCTGATTGAAGATGTAAAGCTTGGTGTTTACATGGTCTCTTTTAACGAATGGAACATTGACGACAGGAGATACCAGCAGAGATATATTGGCAGAGAAGCTTACCTGATTGAAAATGGTGAGATAAAACATCCAGTAAGGAGACCTATTCTTGAGATTACAACAAAAGGTCTGTGGAGCAGTGTTGATGCAGTAGGAAAAGAGGTTGAATTCTATCCGGGAACATGCGGAAAAGGTGAACCTGGTCAAGGAGTTCCAGTATGGATGGGGGGAGCAAGCGCAAGACTTAGGGACGTTGTATTGAGGAGGTGAGAGGATGTTTGATGTTAATGAGCTCATTTTAAAGAAGGCCAAAGAGATTGGCTTTGGAGACGTTGTTGTTCTATCATATGAGACACAGAGAAGACAGGTCAGATTTGCAAACAATGAGATTACCGTCGCTAAAAACTGGCACTATCAGAAATCTGCAATTTTTGCTGAATATGAAAAGAGGCTTGTCTCGACAGAGCTCACAACCCTTGATGAAAAAACAATCGAAAAGACATTGAAAATGCTCTTCAAGACGGCAAAGGCGATGGAGCCAAAGAAGGACTATTACGGCATAGCAGAAGGTCCATTTGAATATAAAGACATTCCAGAGACTTTTGACAAAAAGATTGTTGAACTTGATGAGCCGAATGAATACGTTGAGATTGCCATAAACTCAGCATTGGAAGAAGGTGCTAAGAGGGTTGCTGGAGTTCTCTATACGGATTACAATAAGCTCTACTTAACGACGAGCAACAATGTTGAGGCTTTTGATGAAGGGACGGGGATAGAAATCAGTGTTAGGGCTTTCGTCGATGAGCTATCAAGCGGACATGGGACGAACTCAGTTAGAGTTTTGAAAAAGTTCGACCCGGAAAGTGCTGGAAGAAAGGCTGGAGAGATAGCAAAGCTTGCCGTTAATCCGGAAGAGGGAGAGGCTGGCAAATACGACGTCATTTTTGACCCCTTAGCATTCGCAAATCTGCTTTCATACATGAGCTTCATGACATCAGCTTTTGCTGTTGAAGCAGGATTCAGCTTTTTAGTTGGCAAGCTTGGACAGAAGGTTGCGAGCGAGGGCATCGTTTTGAAGGATGTAGGAAACATGCCAAACGCTTATGGAACGAGGAAATTTGATGACGAGGGTGTTCCAACTCAAGAAACAACGATAATCGAAAACGGGGTTTTAAAGACCTATCTCCTTAACACAAGCCTTGCGAGAAAATACAGCACTAAAACAACAGCTAACGCAGGTCTAACAATGCCAAGAGCTTGGAACATCTACCTTGAGGCTGGGGACTACTCAAAAGAAGAGCTCTTCAGCGAGGTCAGGAGGGGAATCTACATAACAAACGTTTGGTACACAAGGTTCCAGAACTATGTTGCCGGTGACTTCTCGACGATTCCAAGGGATGGAGCGTTCTTAATTGAAAATGGTGAGATCGTTAAGCCGATAAGGAACATCCGCGTAAGCGACAACTTCCAGCGCATCTTGGGGAGCATAGCTGCCTTAGGAAAAGAACTCTACCATATCCACTGGTGGGAAGTTAGAACGCCAGTATTCACCCCTTATGTTCTGGTTAAAGATGTTGGCATAACGAAGGCTACAAAGTGATCTCTTTTCTTTTTTCTTAAATTATTCCTTTAGCATAAAGCTCATGATAAGCTTTCAGCAATGCGTCTCTAACCCTCTTTGGCCCATATCTCTTCACTGCGGCTTTTAATCCTTCCTCATGGACTTTTTTCACAATTAAGTCAATATCTGGAGAAATTTTCAGGTTGTTTTCGACATAAAGCTTGGCTATCTCATAGGGGTCTCTGTAATTCAAGCCCTTGAGCCATTTTAGGGGTACTCCCTCTTTGAACTGTTTTATAACTTCAAACTCAATGATCGTAATTTCATCATCTCCGTAAAGCTCTCCGTAAATTTTGTTTAAGACCCTTAAAAGCTCTCTAACGTCTTTAAAACCATCCCTCTTTGCATCCTCGTTGGTGAGATCTTTGACCTTCTTTTTTGTGATGCCTTTTATCTTAGCTTTAGCTATTGCTGTATCGCTTGGGGTTATGACTATGTAAACCTCGCTACCCTCTTCGGCTTCATATTTTCCATATCTAATTGTTGTGACTTTCTTCCCCTTCAAAATACGCTCTTTGTATGCATTATCTATCAGCATGAACTTCCTTATTTGAATCGTCTTTGCCACTGTTCAGCACCTCTATTATTTTCGGAACGTCAAGCAGATCGGTGATTTCATAGTCTGCGTATTCTCTGTATTCCTCTTCTCTGTTTGCATACTTTCCATAGCGGAACCAGACTGTATGCATGCCCACGCTTTTTGCTCCATAAATATCTGAATAAAGCCTGTCTCCGACCATTACAGCTTCTTGAGCTTTAACTTCAAATATTCTAAGTGCTTTCTGGAAAATCTTTGGATGCGGCTTCTTAACTCCCTCAAAGTCGGATATAACAACATGCTCAAAGAAATCATCTAAATCCAAGCGCAGAATTTTTTCCCACTGCTTTATTGGGTCTCCGTCTGTTATTATGCCGAGCCTCAAACCCATCTCCCGAAGCTTAAGGAGGGTTTTCCTCACATGCCTCACTTCTCTTAGATAAGCGAATTTTGTATTGTGGTAAGCAATTACCCCAGCAGCGACCCACTTTGGATTGTACTTTAAATCCAAACGCCTAAGGAGGTAGTCAAAGTGCCTTGGAAAGTTGCTTCCATACTCGTTAATGAGTTCTAAAAGCTCGCTATATGCGGTATCAAAATCAACTGGCATGCCATGTCGGATCATGTTTTCTATTGCATTTTTCCTTGCCATTTCGGCAAGTTTTGTTGTATCAGCTATCGTATCATCTAAATCAAAGAATACAACCTTAATCATACCCCTCCCCGTTTCGTTTTTGACAACGATATATTTAACCTTTCCCGATGTCCAGATACAGTTTCTTTTGCTGTGCTTCTTTTCTCTTCAATTCTTGGAAGTATTCATCTTCACGAATAAGCTCTTCAAGCAGATCCTCAAGCTTCCATGTGAGTGAAGTTGGCGTCGTGGTTGCAAAGATTATTTTTCCGAGGTTTAAGGACTTTATTTTGGCTAAAACTTCCTTAATTTGAGGATTTTTAAGATCGTGCATTAGAATGAACTTTTTGAGATGCCAGTTGCATGAACCTTCAAGCTCTTCCGCTTTCTCCACTATGCTCTGCACACTCCAGTCCTTGCAGTACTGGGGAATTTCATAAACTTTCAGCTCACTAAGCATTTCTCTGATTTTCTTAACTTCATTCTCGTCAAATCCAATCAAAAATATCATCCTCTCAGCTCCTCAACTTTTTTCAAAAGCTCTTCCATAGCCTCTCCAGCTTTTCCCCTTATGAAGATGTCAGCTATTGGTGTGATGCCGCTTTCACTTGGATTGATTTCAATCACATAACCGCCATTATCTTTGACTATATAGGGTATGTATGCCGCTGGAAATACCTGTCCGCTCGTACCTATAACTAAACACACATCGGCTCTCCTCGCTAAGTTGAATGCTTTACTCAAAGCACCTTCAGGCAAAGCCTCTCCGAACCAAACGACATCTGGTCTTAAAAGAGAGCCGCACTTTGGACATTTGGGTAACTCTTCATCCTCAAGGAACTTTTCAAGTCTTCCGCTTTCTTTGAGATTCTCTCTGTAATCACAACGTATGCACTTGACCCTAAAGATGTTACCGTGCAACTCGATGATGTTTTTGTTCCCAGCTTCTCTGTGCAGATCATCAACATTCTGGGTTATAACGGCTTTGAGAATCCCCATCCTCTCAAGTTCAGCCAGAGCTAAGTGGGCTTTGTTTGGTTTAGCTTTTGATATAATCCTCATCCTCCATCTGTAAAACTCCCACACAAGCTTTGGATTTCTGGCAAAAGCTTCAGGTGTGGCGAGTTCTTCCGGGCGGTACCGCTTCCACAGTCCGTTCTTCCCTCTAAACGTAGGAATTCCGCTCTCAGCACTTATTCCCGCTCCAGTGAAAGCTATTAAAAACCTTGAACGTGCAATTATTTTTGCAGCCTCCTCTATCATCCCGTTCCCCAATATTTTTCGTATTTTTGGCTTTAAAATCTTAACATATGTAATGTCCACCATTAAGGCTGTCTAAAGCAACCTTTAAATTACATGGCAGTGAAATATTTCATGCATAAACCTTTGGGGTGATACTATGAGCTATGCAGAATATAAGGATAAGGTTCTGGAGTTTGTTGAGATGCACGAAAAGTGGAGAGCATCAACAATTAATTTGATTGCAAGCGAAAACGTAACCTCTCCAAGTGTCACAAGGGCTGTGGCGAGTGGTTTCATGCATAAATATGCCGAAGGCTGGCCGAGGCAGAGATATTATCAGGGATGTAAGTACGTTGATGAAGTTGAGCTTATTGGTGTTGACCTCTTCTGCAAGCTCTTCAAGAGTGATTTTGCAGATCTGAGACCGATTTCAGGTACAAACGCAAACCAAGCCGCATTCTTTGGCCTCACACAGCCTGGAGACAACGTTATAGTCCTTCACACCTCTCATGGTGGACACATAAGCCACATGCCATTTGGTGCAGCTGGTATGAGAGGTCTCAACGTCTTCACATGGCCATTTGACAATGAAAGCTTTAACATTGACGTTGACAAAGCAGCTCAGCTCATCAGAGAGAAGGAGCCAAAGCTTATAGTCTTCGGCGGTTCTCTGTTCCCGTTCCCACATCCAGTCAAAGAGCTCGCTCCAGTAGCTAAAGAGGTTGGAGCATATGTTATGTACGATGCAGCACACGTTCTCGGATTGATCGCTGGAGGAGAGTTCCAAGACCCACTTAGAGAAGGTGCTGATATAATAACCTCTTCAACCCACAAGACATTCCCAGGCCCACAGGGCGGTGTGATTCTCTACAAGAACTTTGGTGAGGATGTTGCAAAGCTCCAGTGGGCAATCTTCCCGGGAGTTCTCAGCAACCACCACCTCCACCACATGGCTGGAAAAGTCATCACAGCGGCGGAGATGCTTGAGTACGGTGAAGCTTACGCAAAGCAGATTGTAAAGAACGCAAAAGCTTTAGCTGAGGCTTTGGCCGAAGAAGGATTCAACGTCATCGGTGAAGACCAAGGCTACACCAAGAGCCACCAGGTTATAGTTGATGTTAGCGACCTTCACGAAGCAGCAGGTGGATGGGCGGCGCCGCTCTTAGAGGAAGCGGGAATAATCCTCAACAAGAACCTCTTACCATGGGATCCGCTTGAAAAGGTCAACACACCAAGCGGATTGAGAATAGGTGTCCAGGAGATGACAAGAGTTGGAATGATGGAAGACGACATGAAAGAAATTGCAAGGTTCATGAGGCGCGTACTGATTGACAAAGAGGATCCAAAGAAGGTCGAGAAGGAGGTCTTCGAGTTCAGAAAGCAGTTCCAGAAGGTCTACTACTCCTTCGACTACGGCTTGCCAATGAAGGAGTGATTTTTCTCTTCTTTTTCTTTTGGTTTCGATTTGGGTTGAAGCTGTCGAGAAGTTTATATTGTTGTGGCATTATACTTCACAATAGTGGTGATGATGAAAACGGTTATTTATACAGTGTTTCTGTCACTTATGGTTGCACTTGCATATCTAACCATTTCACCCGATGATACGGAGAAATATGGTCAAAAAATGCTCCCCTGTGAGATTCCTTCAGAGCCTTTACGCCCTTCCTATAACCATTCCTTCTTCTGTTGTCCTGGAAAGGTAGGCTACTGGATAAGTGCAGGTTACAAATCTCCGGGAGAAATAATTGGGTTTAGTGCTCGGAATGTTCCTCTAAACCACAATGGCACAGTGGTTTTTGTTATCTACAAGAAAACTAAGGATGGCTGGAAAATTATCTACACCGAAAATGACTGGCATGCTGAATTTATTCTCCCGTCTGAGCAGAACGTTACTTATGCTTTATCTGTGTATGTTTTTGACAAGGACTGCAATTTGATTGACAGCTTGTATTCTACAGTTTTTGTCCCAATTCAAAAGCTCAATGTCGAATTGTATCTTGATAAAAGGATTTACAAACCAGGTGAAACTGCAAAGCTGACAATTAAAAATACAGGCAAAGCACCGATACTGGTGGGGAATCCATATGAGATTTATAGATTCGAAAATGGAAGCTGGGAGAGAGTTAAGCTGGGGGTGTTCTTCACCTTAGAGGGGTATGAAATTATGCCAAGGCAATCTTGGACTCAGAAAGTTGGGTTGATGTATTTCAATGAGAGCACTTGGAACTCATATCCTTTACCTCCTGGAAGATACAAAGTAATAAAGGAAGTACTCGGGATAGGAGTTGAGGAAAAGCTAACACTTGAGGTGGAGTTTGAGATTAGGGAATAGTCACGTATATCCTGGTTCTATTCACTTCAATGTCGAAGTTTTTACTCATCATCAGTGCTCCATAAGATTATTCCAAGTTGGCAAAACTTTTTATCCTCTTTTACCATACCTAACCCTCGGCTAAAGGGGTGAGAAAAATGGTGAAGTTCTGCCCAAAGTGCGGAAGCATAATGCTCCCTGATAGAAAGAGAGGAGTCTTTGTTTGCAGGAAGTGTGGCTATGAGGAGCCTCTAAACCCAGAGGCTGCTAAGGCTTACCGCCTAACCCAGAAAGTTGAGCACAAAGTTGAAGACATTCCAGTAATTGAGCAGGATTTGGCGACACTGCCGAAGGTGAAGATAACCTGTCCAAAGTGTGGAAATGACGAAGCCTACTGGTGGGAGCTGCAGACAAGGGCTGGGGATGAGCCCTCAACTATATTCTACAGATGCACAAAGTGTGGCTATACATGGAGGAGCTATGAGTGATGAGCATGAGAGAGGAAGTTGAAGTCTTAAGAAGGCTCGCAGAAAAGGCTTTAAAGGAGTTGGATGAAGCATATAAAAGGATACCTGATGTGAACAATGGAAAAACTTATCTACTTCGTGGAAAAGAAAGGGTTAGATTGATGCTCAAAATTCTCAACGATATGGAGGTGTGAAGATGCCGTTTGAGATTGTTTTTGATGGGGCAAAGGACTTTGCAACTTTGATAGCAACTGCAAGCAATTTGATTGATGAAGCAGCCTTTAAGGTTACTGAAGATGGGATAAGCATGAGGGCAATGGATCCAAGCAGAGTCGTTCTTATTGACCTCAACCTGCCGGCTGGAATTTTCTCAAAATATGAGGTTGATGGGGAAGAAACAATCGGCGTTAATATGGACCACTTCAAGAAAATCCTCAAGAGAGGAAAGAGCAAGGACATTCTTATCCTTAAAAAAGGTGAGGAGAACTTCCTTGAGGTAACCCTTCAGGGAACAGCAACAAGGACATTCAGACTGCCGCTCATCGAGGTCGAAGAGCTTGAGCTTGAGCTTCCAGAGCTGCCCTTCACAGCAAAAGCAGTTGTTCTGGGTGAGGTTCTCAAAGAAGCCGTTAAGGATGCATCACTCGTCAGCGACAGCCTGAAGTTCATCGCAAAAGAGAACGAGTTTATAATGAAGGCTGAAGGAGAGACTAACGAGGTTGAGATAAAGCTCACACTTGAAGACGAAGGCTTGCTTGACCTTGAAGTCCAGGAGGAAACAAAGAGCGCCTATGGAATCAGCTATCTCGCTGATATGGTCAAGGGAATTGGTAAGGCAGATGAAGTCATCATTCAGTTTGGAAACGACATGCCCCTTCAGATGGACTATCCAGTAAGAGATGAAGGAAAGCTGACCTTCCTTCTTGCACCAAGAGTTGAGGAGGAGTGATTTTCTTATTCTTTTTTATAGGTGATTCATTTGGACATTGTAAAACTTAGGGAACTCCTTGAAAGAGAGCTTTCATCTAATGAGCTTGCTCCCCTTGATGAGGAATTTTACAAGGAGTTTGATAGCTTAGTTCGAGCGTTAAAGCTCAGAGCAGAGAGTTCAAAGGAAAGGGGAGAAACCGTTGAAGAGAGGCTTTATTTGGCTGAACTCAACATTGCAGAGAATTTAATGAAGGAAATAATCAAAATAAGGCTTCACAAGATAGTAGATTTGGCTTTTGAGGGAAGACCTCAGAGTTTAGTAAGTGAAGAAAAGAAGATATTTGCAATTCTCATGGCATTTATAAATCGCGAACCTCTGCCTCTCTCTGGTGAAGTGGAATTTGAAGAAGTTGCTGAAGAGGAGGGTAAAATTAAAGCACCTGTTGGTAAACGCGTTATCTGGGAAGCTTATCTAATCAAAGTTGATATCCCCAAAGTTCTTGATGAAAAGCTCAGGGAGTATGGGCCATTCAAGGCTGGTGACCTTGTAACACTCCCAAAGAGCATTGGAAGAATCCTTGTGGAGAGAGATGCCGCGAAGCTTATAGACATAAACCCGTGATGGAAAATGTTTTCCGTGTGCATGAGAGATTGTTATGATACCTGCTCAATCATAAGTGAAATTAGGAGGGGTAAACTTTTTGTTAGAGGGAATCCCGAACATCCGATAACTCAAGGCTTTTTGTGTCCTAAGGGAGCCTTGCTGCCGAAGTGGTTCCACAGTGAAGAGCGATTAAAGGTCCCTCTCATAAGAGAAGGCGAAAGGGGGACAGGAAAATTCAGGGAAGCAACTTGGAGTGAGGCCATACGCTTAGTTGCGGATAAGATTAAAGAAACAATCAAGAGATATGGAAGCGAAAGCATATTGGTTTACAACTATGCTGGTGATAGGGGTGTTGTTAATTTCTACTTCCCAATGAGGCTTTTCCACTATTTGAATGCAAGCTTTTTGGACTACGGAATATGTGATAGGGCTGGACAAGAAGCTTTGAAAGATGTCTATGGGACGGCGGTGGGCTTAGACCCAGAAGAGCTGAAAAATCAAAAGCTAATTGTTTATTGGGGAATAAATGCTTTTTGGACTAATCTTCACGGTTTCATGCTTGCCAAAAAGTATGGCTTGGAGATTTGGGCAGTTGATGTTGTAAGAACTGAGACTGCAAAAAGAAGCAACAAATTCTTCCAAATAAAGCCCAACACAGATGTTCTCTTTGCTTTGGGAATTGCGAGAATCATAATCGAGAATGAGCTGTATGATGTGGACTTTATTAGAAAGAATGTTTATGGATTTGATGAATTCAAGAATTATGTAAAAAAGATTGACTTGGACTTTGTTAGCAGGGAAACTGGTGTCGAGAAAAAGCAGATTGAAGAGTTTGCTTTTGAATACGCAGAAAAAAGAGGGGTTATTCATATAGGCTACGGCTTCCAGCGTTCTTTGGCTGGGGGAGAAGCAGTTAGGGCAATTTCTCTTTTGCCAGCTTTAGTTGGTCATGAGTTTGGCTTTATCTATGACATGAAAACCATTGACAAGAGCTATGCTGAAGGAGCTTTTCTGAGAACCCAGCCAGCAAGAAGAATTCCGCAGATGAAGCTGGCGGAATATGTTGAAAGGGGAGAAATCAGGTTTCTCTACATTTATAATTCAAACCCTTTGGCTTCTCTCCCAAATCAGAATCGCCTAAGGAAGGCATTAAAAGAGAGTGACATCTTTGTTGTTGTTCATGACATCTTTTTAACCGATACAGCTCTTTTTGCAGATGTTGTTCTGCCAGCAAACACATTTTTCGAGCGCTTGGATATAGCGGATTCCTACTATCACCGCTATGTCGCACTAAATGAGCCAGTTGCGAAGCTTTATGGGAGGAGCAACAGGGAAGTGACTGTAATGCTGGCAAAAGCCCTTGGGATTGATAATCCCTATCTTTACGAAACTGAGGAAGCCATTATTAGAAAAATCCTTCAGCAAAATGATTTAAGCTGGGAGGAGCTTAGAAAGAAAGGATTTCTAAAAGTACCTGAAAAGCCAAGAAAATATCACACCCCAAGCGGAAAGATTGAGTTCTACTCCCAAAGAGCAGTTAAGAGAGGGCTTTCACCATTTCCACAATATACGCCGCTCAAAGGGGAGTATCCATTGCTGCTTCTCAGCCCAACATACAGAATGACAATAACAAGTCAGTACCATAACACCTATGGAATTATAGACCCCTACTTGTACATGAATCCTAAAGATGCTGAGGAGAGAGGAATTAAAAATGGTGACTTGGTGGAGGTTTACAACGAATATGGAAGAATAAAAACCGCAGTAAAATTAACTGAAGATGTTCCTGAAGGAGTTGTTGTCCTATACAAAGCTTTTTGGATTTCAAAGCTTGGCTGGAATGTCAATGTACTCACTGCTGACAGCACTGTTGAAAAATATGGAAATGCATCGGCATATCATTCAACTTGGGTAGAGATAAGGAAAATTTAAGCAACACAAGTTC
The DNA here is from genome assembly GCF_035621495.1 of Thermococcus sp. SY098. Lineage (NCBI taxonomy): Archaea > Methanobacteriati > Methanobacteriota > Thermococci > Thermococcales > Thermococcaceae > Thermococcus > Thermococcus sp. SY098. The sequence goes on from NZ_CP141821.1 coordinate 2,010,085, forward strand.
TCGCCTTTAACTCTTCTACTGGAATTTCAGCCTGATATTTTTAGGTTAGGTCTTAACCCTTTAAGATAGCTTTGGATATTAAACATGCTAATAATGTTAGGCAAACCGAAAAATTTATATATTCGAACCATTTAGGTTATGATGAGAAAACAAACAAGGGTGATTGGAATGGTTGTGATAGGGGAAAAGTTTCCGGAAGTTGAAGTTAAGACGACCCATGGGATAATTAAACTTCCAGACTACTTTGCGGAAAGGGGCAAGTGGTTCATATTATTCAGCCACCCAGCCGACTTTACACCAGTGTGTACAACCGAATTCTATGCAATGCAGAAAAGACTTGATGAATTTAGAGAGCTTGGTGTTGAACCTATCGGGCTCAGTGTTGACCAAGTTTTCAGTCACATCAAGTGGATGGAGTGGATAAAGGAAAACCTTGGCGTTGAGATTGAGTTCCCGGTTATAGCCGACGATCGCGGTGAGCTCGCTGACAAGCTTGGCATGATACCAAGCGGCGCAACAATCACAGCAAGGGCAGTCTTCATCGTTGACGACAAGGGAATCATAAGGGCAATTGTCTACTATCCAGCCGAAGTTGGAAGGGACTGGGATGAGATACTCAGATTAGTTAAGGCACTCAAGATAAGCACAGAGAAAGGCGTAGCACTCCCGCACAAGTGGCCAAACAACGAGCTCATCGGTGACAAGGTTATCATTCCACCAGCATCAACAATTGAAGAAAAGAAGCAGAGAGAAGAAGCAAAGGCTAAGGGAGAAATCGAGTGTTATGACTGGTGGTTCTGCTACAAGAAGCTTGATTGATTTTTCTCTAACCTTTCTCTTCTCTTAACCTTGGGATAATTTTGAAATAAAACTAAAGAGGATCAGAAATTGAAGTTGATATCCTTCATAAGCTGGTCGTAGAATTCTTCCTTGTAAATCTCCGGATAGCGTGTTATGTACTTGTACTGTTTTTTGAGGATATTATAATGGTTTTTCTCCATATCAGCAAGCATTTCAAGAAGAAGCTTGGTTTTTTCGGTGGCAGCATATCTGGCAAGCTCCTTGTAGAGTTTTTCACTAACAAGCTCAGCCTGCATAGCAATTTCGTAAACCTCGGTGATCTCTGTATCCTGTTTTTGAATAGCATCGCCCATTTTTTCTGCAATGACTTTAAACTCGTCTATAATTTCAATATCAACTTTTTTGGGTTCTGTTTCTTCACTTCCTAATTTTTCCCTGATTTTTTCAACTATTCTGCGATGTTTGTCCTCTTCATTGGCCAAGAACATGAGTTCGTCCTTTATGAGGTCACTTTTGACTAAGGAAGCGAGTTTTTCATACATCTCCTTAGTTCTGATTTCGGAGTTAACAGCTATCTCAAAAACCTCCTTGTCTGTGATCTTCATAGCTATCACCACATTCAATTTTATTGTTTGATGTTATTAATGTTTCTACTTTAAACTATTAGGGATTTCAGCAGTTTATCTCTGGAAATTATCCAAGGAGTTACTTATCATTGTGCAGTTTTTGGATTCTCTATACATTTGCTAAGTTAGAACAGTCCAGCAACGTTTTCAAAAATTGATAAAATAAAACTATATATACCCCATAGAGAAAACTTAACTATACGAAAATCAAACTTATTTGAGAGGGATTTGGTATGCCGAAGTTTATAAAAGATGTTTCTATTGTTTTGGGTGGTGCAGCTGGACAGGGGATACAGACTGTTGAAGAAACCCTTACCAGAGTTCTAAAGCTCTCTGGTTACAACGTTTATGCAAACAAAGAGTACATGTCCCGAGTAAGGGGAGGGGTGAACACCACGGAGATAAGGGTTTCATCAGAAAAAGTTAGGGCATTTGTCAGAAGAATAGATATCTTAATACCTTTTAAGCGTGGGGTTCTACCATGGGTTGAAAAGAGAATATCAAAGAATACTGTTGTCCTTGGTGAAAAAGAAAACGTTGAAGAGGAATTCTTAGAAAATGTAACCTTTATTGAGGTTCCATTGAGCAAAATATCTAAGGAGGTTGGAAGCTCTCTTTATCTAAACACCGTTGCTGCGGGTGTAATAGCGGGCCTTTTCCACGCTGACATCAAAGTTCTGGAGGAATATCTAAGAAAAAGATTTGGAGGCAAAGGGGAGGAAATTGTTGAGAAGAATATTGAAGCAGCCATAAGAGGATACACTCTGGGCAGAAAGCTGTGTGAGGAGAAAAAAGTGGAAATTGAAGTGTCCAAAGATGAGAGTGTCAAGGATGATATTCTTCTCAGCGGAACTGAAGCCATAGCCTTGGGAGCATTAGCTGGGGGAATGAACTTTCTCAGCTTCTACCCAATGTCACCCTCAACTGGAGTAGCTGTTTTCTTAGCGCAGCATGCAGAGGATTTTGAAATAATTGTTGAGCAGGTTGAAGATGAGATTTCTGCTATAAACATGGCTTTGGGTGCATGGTTTGCTGGAGCAAGGGCTATGGTAACAACATCTGGTGGTGGCTTTGCTTTAATGACAGAGGCAATAAGCTTGGCAGGCATGGCCGAGAACCCCGTGGTTGTTCATCTTGCCCAAAGACCTGGTCCTGCCACTGGTCTGCCAACAAGAACAATGCAGGGCGACCTCAATCTGGCTTTGCATGCAGGTCATGGTGAATTTCCAAGAATCATCTTAGCACCGGGCACCATTGAGGAGGCATTCTACCTCACGGCAGAGGCATTCAACTTAGCCGATAAATATCAAGTTCCCGTTATAATAATGACCGATGAGTATCTTGTGGACACTTACTACAACATCCCCGACATTGAATTCGACAGAATTAAAGTGGAAAAGTATGTGGTGGAGGCAGAAGAAGACTACAAAAGGTACAAGCTTACAGAAGATGGTATTTCTCCAAGGGCTATTCCAGGATATGGAAAGGGTATAGTAGTTGCCAATGGAAATGAGCATGATGAGTATGGGGATATAACTGAAGATGAAGAACTTTCAAGGATAATGCAGGAGAAAAGAGCCATAAGAAAGCTTGAAACCATTAAGAAAAGCGCAAAACTTCCAAAACTTATCGGGGATGAAAACGCCAGATATCTCGTAATAGGCTGGGGATCAACCTTCCATGTAATAAGGGAAGCACTTGAGCAGCTTAATATAGATGATATCGCGTTTCTGCACTTCTCATGGGTGTATCCTCTCAGAGAGGATATCAGGGAAATGTTTGATGGAAGAGTGATCATTGACATTGAAAGCAATGTAACGGGTCAGTTTGCCCAGCTCCTGAAGAGAGAGCTCGGTGTTGAGGTTGATTATAAGATCCTCAAGTATGATGGAAGACCCTTTTCTGTTGAAGAAATCTGCAATGCCCTTAAGGGGGTGTTAAAATGAATTTAGACCCAAAAATTTTTGAGCCTAAAAGACCGGGGAGTCAAGATGTTGCATGGTGCCCCGGGTGTGGAAACTTTGGAATTAGGAATATCCTGAAGAGAGCTTTTGTTGAGCTTGGGCTAAATCCTTGGGAGGTTGTTATCATCAGTGGTATAGGGCAGGCAGCCAAGATGCCTCACTACATCAATGTTCATGGCTACCACACCCTCCATGGAAGGGCAATCCCAATCGCAACTGCAGTTAAGGCATCAAACCCCGAGCTTACAGTCATAGCTGAAGGCGGAGATGGAGATATGTATGCTGAAGGCGGGAACCACTTGATTCATGCAATAAGAAGAAACCCAAACATAACGGTCCTCATACACGACAACCAGATTTATGGTTTGACAAAGGGACAGGCATCCCCAACTACAATGCTTGGAATGAAAACTCCGACACAGCCCTGGGGTGTTTTTGAAGAACCCTTCAACCCAATTGCCCTCGCTGTGGCTCTCAATGCTTCATTTGTTGCAAGAACGTTCATGGGGTACTTCAAGGAAAGCGTGGAAATTATAAAGGAGGCAATTCAGCATAAAGGTCTTGCTATAGTTGACATACTCCATCCATGTGTGAGCTTCAATAAATTAAACACCTACACTTGGTACAGGGAGCATACATACTGGATGAAAGATCATGATCCATATGATAGAGAGGAGGCTTTTAAGAGGGCAATTGAAAAAGATCCCTTGCCCCTGGGCATCTTTTATATAAATAAAAGACCAACGTTTGAGGAAATGTCCCCTGCATATAAAAAGGATAAAACCCCGCTGTGGAAGAGGGTTCCGAAGGTTGAAGAAATAAAAAGAATTTTGGATTTAAAGAGGAGGTTTTGAAATGGTAAAAGTTGGCGACACTGCTCCCGATTTTAGTCTAAAGGATCAAAATGGAGAAGAATTTAAGCTATCGGACTATAGGGGAAAGAAAGTTCTGCTTTCCTTTCACCCCCTTGCATGGACGAGCATCTGTGCTCAGCAGATGAAAGACTTAGAGAGAAATTACAAGCGTTTTGAAGAGCTAAATGTGGTTCCAGTAGGAATAAGTGTTGATTCAGTTCCATGTAAGAAAGCATGGGCTGATCACTTAGGACTAAGAAAACTGAGGATTTTATCGGACTTCTGGCCTCATGGGAAAGTTGCTAAGCTTTACGGAGTCTTTAGAGAGAGCAATGGCTTTTCTGAGAGAGCAAATATAATAGTGGACGAAGAGGGGAAGATAGTGTTTGTCAAGGTATATCCTATCAGGGAGTTGCCTGACATTGAGGAGATATTAAAGTTCCTTGAGAAATGATATTTTTAAATGCAAGAATCTTGAATGAAAAATGAGGTGACGGGGAATGCCAAAGGTTTGGATCGAAAAGATTCTTGATAAACCCGAGCTTTATCTGCTTAGAGTTGACGACGACCAAATAAAATACTTTGAGGCGACTTGGGAAATTCCTGAGGGGATAACTTACAACGCCTATCTTTTGAAGCTTGAAAATGCTGTCGTACTTTTCGACGCTTGGAAAAAGAACTATACGAAAGAATTTATTGATGCACTTTCAAAACTTGTTGATCCCAAGGAGATAACACATATAGTAGTTCACCACACTGAGCCTGACCACAGCGGTGCTATTTCTGAAGTGCTTAGGCTCAATGGCCATAGAGCTCAGCTTATAGGAACAAGCTTTGCAAAGAGACTTCTTGAGGCTTTCTATGGGTCAAAAGCTGTTGAAAACTTTTACACAATTAAAGATGGCGAAGAAATAAAGATAGGTGGGATGACTTTCCGCTTCATAACCGTTCCATGGCTTCATTGGCCCGACACAATGATAACTTACATAGTTGAGGAAGGTTTAATGTTCAGCTGTGATGCTGGCGGTGGGTATTCTATTCCAAAGACCATAGATGACAGTGATGAGGAAGTTGTTCAAGAGTACCTACCTTATGTCACCAAGTACATAGTCACCGTCATAGGCCATTACCACAAGTACATAGTTCAGAATATTGAAAAGCTTAAAAAGCTTGGCATAATCGAAAAAACAAAAATGATTCTGCCAGGTCATGGTTTAATCTGGCGGAAGAATCCAAAGAGAATTTTTGAACATTATGAAGCAGTTGGAGCTGGAGTTCCAAAGAGAGGCAAAGTACTTGTGATATATGACTCAATGTATGGCTTTGTTGAAAAAGCTATTGGGATAGCCTTAGATGAACTTAAGAAACATGGTTATACCCCAGTTGTGTATCGGTTCACTGATAAAGAAGCTCCAGCAGTTAGTGATATTCTCGGTGAGGTTCCAGACAGTGAGGCACTTATAATTGGAGCATCAACATATGAAGCGAACATCCATCCACGGGTTAGGTATGTCCTCTACGAGATAGTTGATAAGGCAAATTATGAGAAACCTGTGTTAATCCTCGGTGCCTACGGCTGGGCTGGAGTTGCTGGAAGGGAAATCGAGACCATGATAATGAGGAGCAAGTTTGACCATGTTGACACAATCGAAGCCAGAGGAAACGCCACTGAGGAAGACGAGGAGAGGATAAGGGAGAGCGTCAGAAAGCTCATCCAGAAGCTCGGAAAATGATTTCATCTTTAACTTTTAAATTTCTTGGATCCCATGTCTAAAGGTTCCTACTACTCGCTTTTGGATTAAAGTTTCATTTTGTATCATTGCTTGGATATCCTTAAATAGGAGCTAAGTGAAGATATTAGTGAGATGATATCAATGGAAGAGGAGATCGTTAAGAAGTTGGAGAAACTGCCCGAAAGGGAAATTTTGGGATACGCGATTGCGTCTGAGGAGGACGCAATACAGTTCTATCTTAAGCTTTCCGAAGGAAAGGGGGAGCTAATAGCTGAATTCTTTAAAGATCTTGCAAAGGCTGAACAAGCACATAAAACACTCCTTCTAAACCTGCATGAGAACCTCTTTGGAAGCAAGGAGTATACAGTTTCGGGAGATGTTCTATTTGCTGAGAGCACAGTCAATATTGTAACTTTGGGAAACCTTGTGGAGGCCCTAAAGACTGCCCTTATGACCGAGAAGACCGCTGAAAGAGTTTATACCCTCTTGGCACAAAAACTCCCCGAGCATAGGATTCTTTTTGATTTCTTGGCTGCACAGGAGAGGGCTCATTATAGGGCTATTGAAGCTCATGAGGAGTATCTTGAGGGATTAATGAGGGGAAAACCTGAATACGTTGAAGCACCTCCTCATGTGATATCCAATCAAGTTGAGATATACTACAAACCCAGAACCTAGCCATGAGGGACTTTTATGAAACTTTTAATAGTTGGAAACGGCATTGCTGGGGTCACGCTGGCAAAAGAGCTGTCTAATGACTTCGATATTACAATAATCGACAGGGAAACCGTACCATATTACAGCAAGCCCATGCTGAGCCATTACATAGCCGGTTTTGTTGATGAAAAGTCACTCTTCCCCTATTCTTTTGACTGGTATGAAAAGAAGAGCATAAAGCTGAAACTTGGAGCTGACGCCAAGGTGATAGACAGAGCAAGGAAAAGGGTGATAACCTCAGAGGGAGAACTTGACTATGACATTCTTGTTCTTGCAACGGGAGCAAGGGCAAGGGAGCCCATGGTAGACGGCAGGGAGCACTTAAACGTATTGAGAACACTTGACGATGCAAGGGCAATAAAAGAGATCCTTGAGCGAGAAGGAGATGCAGTAATTCTGGGGGGAGGATTTATAGCACTTGAGCTTGCTGGAAATCTTGCGAAAGCAGGTTATGGTGTAAAGCTCATTCACAGGAGGAGTACCCTCCTTGGTCTCGATGAGGAGCTGAGCAGAATATTGAAAAAAAGGCTTGAAGATGTGGGAGTTGAGTTTTACCTCAATACGAATTTGGTAAAGGCTGACGAGCGTGGAATCCTTACAGATAGGGGGTACGTAGAAGGGAAGCTTAAAGTGTGTGCTTTTGGTATAATACCAAATAGAGAAATTGCAGTGAGGAGTGGAATACATGCTGGAAGGGGTATTCTGATAGATGATAGATTCAGAACATCCGCAAAAGACATCTATGCAATAGGGGACTGTGCAGAGTACAACGGCATAATTTGCGGAACTGCCAGAGCTTCCATGGAACATGCAAGGGTTCTGGCAGACCTGCTTCGTGGAGGAGATGAGAAGTATGACTTTGAATTTCGTTCATCAATTTTCAAGCTCGCCGGCTTTTCCGTGGCAATCATTGGTAAGATTGGTGGTTATGGCAGATGGATAGATGAAAACATCAAACTCTTCATTGATCATCGGGGGAGAATCATTGGGGCAGTAGTTCTTGACGACTTAAGATCCGCTACGAAGCTTGAGAAACTCATCAAGAGTGGGGCAGAGTACAATGAGCTTCTGTGAAATCTATAGCAACTTAATAGCTTGAGAAAGCCTTTTATATTTCACATTCGAAAAATATACTGAAACAATTCGATGGGGGGAATGACATGGTTGTGAAAAGGGAAATGACAAAGAAGTTTTTAAGCGAAGCTTATGCAGGTGAAAGCCAGGCACACATGAGGTACATGATTTTTGCCGAGGTCGCTGAGAAGGAGGGATTCCCAAACATTGCAAAGCTTTTTAGAGCCATTGCATTTGCAGAACTGGTTCATGCAAGGAACCATCTTAAAGCCATTGGAGGAGTTAAAGACACCGTGGAGAACCTGCAAGTGGCAATAGATGGGGAAACTTTCGAAGTTGAGGAAATGTACCCAGCATACAAAGCTGTCGCGGAATTACAAGGAGAGAACGAAGCTGTTAGGAGCACCACTTATGCCTTAGAGGCGGAGAAAATACATGCTGAGCTATACAGAAAAGCCAAGGAGCTTGCAAAAGAAAAGAAGGATATAGAGATTAAGAAGGTTTACATATGCCCTGTCTGTGGTTACACTGCAGTTGATGAAGCCCCAGAGAAGTGTCCTGTTTGTGGTGTTCCAAAGGAGAAGTTTGTTGTCTTTGAGTGAATCTTTCTTTTTTCCAACTTTATAAGTTTGAAACGCAAACTTTATAAGGCTGTCCTAAGAATATTAGAGTGAGGTATGTATTATGGCAAAGTGGAAGTGTTTAGTCTGTGGATACATATATGATGAAGAGGAAGGAGATCCAGATGCCGGTATAGCCCCGGGAACAAAATTTGAAGAGCTCCCAGATGACTGGGTTTGTCCCCTCTGCGGAGCCGGAAAAGACATGTTTGAGAAAATAGAATGAGGTGATGGAGATGCTGAGCAAAACTATAGCTTCTGGAGATTGGAAAGGAGAGAAGCACGTTCCAGTTATAGAGTACAAGAAAGAAGGTGACCTGTTGGAGGTAGAGGTTAGCGTTGGAAAGGAAATTCCTCATCCCAATACACCGGAGCACCACATAGCTTGGATTGAGCTCTACTTCCACCCAGATGGGGAGAAGTTCCCAATTATGGTTGGAAGAGTAGCCTTTACAAACCATGGGGATCCCCTAACAGAGCCAAAGGCAAAGTTCTACATTAGAACAAGCAAGAAGGGCAAGCTCTATGCTTTGAGCTACTGCAACATTCACGGACTCTGGGAAAATAGTGTTGACGTTGAGTGATTTTTCTCTCTTTTATCCATTTTTGTCCAAGCAATTTTTTTAATTGATTGACTAACTACAAACTGGTGAAGAGCAATGAAAATTTACAGTCCAGATAGAGAGTATCCTCCAAAATATCGTGAGGTCCTTGAAGAGCTTAAAAAGATAACTGATCCTGTAACTGGTGGGGATATACTTGACTCAGGCGTCGTTGCTGGCATTGAGGTGACCAAGGACACCCTAAAGATATGGCTGAGATTTGAAAGCCACGCTGAGTACAACATCATAGGGGAATCCCCAATAGCATACTCAAAGATAATCGGTGACATAATGGAGCGTTTTGCACTTGTTAAATTTGATAATGTTTATGTTTATGACCTGGGAAACAAAATAGTAGGGAAATTTGAAAATAAAGGCAGATATAAGCCAGAGGATCTGAGAGAGGGCTAAGTAATGCGGCTGTTTGGCTTTTTAAAGCGGAAAGATGCAAGAGATGTGAAGAGAAAAGAACTGCCCGAGGATGTTAAGCGCGTTGTTGAAATACTAAAGAGAGTCAGGGATCCGGAAACGGATCTAAATATAGTTGACGAAGGTCTCGTTTATGGAGTTACGATTGAAGGCAAAAAGGCCCAGATTTTTCTCTTCATGGCTCGATCAACTCCAGAGTGTCATTTCTGTCAGATGATGGCAATAAACGTGCAGAGAAGAATCCTCAGGGATATAATCAATGTGTTAAAACAGGAAGGCTTTAATAAGATAGAAATCTATAATGAAATTGGACTGCTGCTTGAGGAGGGATAACTTATGATTCCACAAGAGTTCGATGAGAATAACCCTTTTGAAAAAATTAAGAACTTCTCTCTTAAGGAGCTGTTGGAGATGGCTATAACTTCTGAAATTGGAGCAAGAGAGTTCTATGAAAGTCTCGCCAGCAATATTGAAATTGAACCCTTAAAGGAGAAAATAAGCTGGCTTGCGGGAGAAGAAAGAAAGCATGAAGAGCTTCTTAGAAGGATACATTCCGAAATGTTTTCTGGAGAGGAGATTAAAACTCCAAAAGAACACATAGGGCCTGAGCTGAAGCCAGTTGCGAAGAAACTCCAAGATGTGAAGGATATAATAGATCTCATCAGGTGGGCTATGAAAGCTGAGGAAATGGCGGCTCAATTCTATGAGGAGCTTGAAAGGCTTGTTGAGGGTGAAGAGAAGAAAAAACTGATGAGATATTTGAGTGACATGGAGAAGAGCCATTACTATGCACTAAGAGCTGAATACGAACTTCTTCTTGACTGGTCCATGTACAGCCAGATGATGCATATTGGTCCATGATAAAAGAATTAAAAGCAGAAAACAGCAAGAAAAAGAAATGAAGGAGTCACAGTTCGACCTTTATGCCGGTCTCTTCTTCAACTTCCTCGAAGCCTTCTTTCATGTACTTCACGAGCTCCTCATCAACTTCAAGGAGCGCCGCCAGGAACTCCCCGACGTGCTCCTTCTCCTCATTGGCGACGTCGTAGAAGATGTGCTTTATCCTCTCGTCCTCTATGAGCTCCGCCAGCTGTTCGTAGAAGCTTATGGCGTCGAGCTCGGCCTCGATGGCCCAGCGCAAAGCTTGGGCTATTTCTCTCTTTGAGAGGGGCTTTTCCCTTCCCAGGAGATAGGGCTTTTCAGCGAGCATGGTATCACCACAGGATAATACGTCCGGAGGTTAATAACCCTTTCACCTCAGGAACTTCGAGACGAAGGGGCTCTCCCCGGGCTTGGTTCTTCTGAAGTGGCCGCTCGGCTTGCCGGTGAGGAGCTCCTCAAACCACGCTTCGTGCTCGATCTCCTCGTGGAGTATAGCCAACGCTAAGTCGTACGTCCTCGGGTCTTTCCCAAAGGTGTACTTACATATCTCGGTGTAAACGCCGACCGCACAGCGCTCTGCCTCAAGGAGGACCTTAAGGATGTTCTCAACGGTCGGCTCCTCGGGGAGGTAAGCGTCGCGGCACCAGGCCATCTTGGAGAAGTCAACGATGTCCCTCGGGAGCTCACCGCCAAGCTCGTAAATCCTCGGCACTAAAGCCTCGAAGTGGTTCCTGTCCTCAAGGCGGGCATCCTCGATTATCTCCTTTATCGTCTCGCCCTCCATGCCTGCCGCATGGTTCCTCAAGACGGTATAGTAGTAATAGGTCGTAAACTCCGCGGCTGCAGCCTTCAGCAGCATATCCAAAAGTTTTTCCACGTCTATTCCAGCTTTTTCAACAAGTCTTCGGTTGTGTTCAGACATATGTTTTCACCGAAAACTGTTGGAATTTCTACTTAATAAATCTTTCTATCTCGAAATCAATTCTAATTAGAAAAACTTATAAACTCCACAGCATACTCTGAACCATGTGGAAGAAAAATGCTCTTAAAAGGCTCAAAGAAAAAGGTTACAAGCTCACACCCCAGAGGCTCAAACTGGTGGAGATACTCGATAGAATCGGGAGCGAACACCCTTCTCTTAAAGAGGTTCTCGATGAAATCAGGGAGGAATTTCCGACCGTGAGCTTCTCCACCCTGTATTCCAACGTCCTGACTTTGAAAGAGCTCGGCCTGCTCGAACTCTTCTCTCTGGACGGGGAGACAAGGGTTGAGCTCAACACTGAACCCCATATCAACCTGATAAGCGGGGGCAAGGTCATTGACTTCAACGACCCCGAGATAATCGAAAGGATAATGGAGAAAACGGGCAGAAGGGTCAGGCTCGTCAACGTTATCCTCGATTAGTCCACCTCAAGGCTGAAGTCCTGATAGTCCATCCAGATGCCGGTCTTCATCACTGAGTCGTATTGAGCTTTGAGCAGCTCGTAGTGTGCCTCTTCTATTTTTGCCAATCTGCGGAAAAGTTCTCTTACCTTCTTATCCTCAGCCTCTTCAGCTGCTTTTTCATAAAATTCCCAAGTTGCCTTCTCCTGCTGCATTCCAAGCTCAACTGCTTTAATCTCACTCAATGTTCCTTCATACTTTGGAGTCAGCTCTTCTACAATTTCCCTTATGGCAGCGGGTATTTTCCCTGTTTCTGCAACCTTCTGGATTAGATTGTCCTCAAATATGTCCCAATGCTCCGCCTCTTCCCTTGCTAGAAAGAGGAACATGTTCTTAGCTTTTTCATTTTTTGCTTTTGTCGCCATTTGGATGTAAAATCTAAGCTCTGCCTTTTCAATTTCCAGTGCAGATGCCAATGCCTGCAACTCATTAATTTTCATAACACCACCAAAATTTATTAGAGTCTTGGGCTATTAATTGTTTTGGTGGAGAAAAATGGAAATTGTAAAGGTTCGAAATCCTATGGAGCTTAAGGACAAGCTTTTAGAATTCGTTTTTAGGGTGTATAAGGGAACAAATGGTGCTTATCCAGCACTTGAGTGGGTGGAAAAAAAGCCGAGTCCAGATGATTTTAAAGGTTTTAAGAAGGTTTATGAACCTTTTCTTGAATTCAGGCTTGGAAAAGAGTTCGATGAGCTTTACATTCTCAAGGAAGGGGAAAAGATAGTCGGCACAGTTGCACTTGTATACAACCTTAAAGGCAAAGATGTGTGGTGGGTGCCCGATGATATAAAAAGTGAAAAAGCAGGCTTGATAGAGTTCTTCATGGTTGATCCGGAGTATAAAGGTAAGGGATATGGGTCAAAGCTTTTGGAGTTCGCCGTTGAGAGGTTGAAAGAGCTTGGAAAAGATGTTTATATAATTACGTTCCCGCACTTGGAAGCGTATTCTTACTACCTCAGGAGGGGCTTTGTTAAGGTTATGGACTACAAGGACTTCGTGGTTCTAAAATTGCCCGCCTCCTGAAGTTTGAGAACCGTTTTGTTATTTCCACTTTTATGGCATGTTGTGGACTATATATCCAGCAAAAATGCTTTATTTCTCCCGCAATTCCTTTGAAAGTATCCCCAACTGTAAAGAATAATTTTTCATTCTATGCCGCATAAAGTTTATATAAGTCAAAAAGGAAAAACGAATGTAAATAGGAGGGAATAACATGACTCGCATCTCTACTGGAGTGAAAGGTCTTGATAAAATGCTTAACGGTGGACTTATACCTGGAAGGGCTTATCTTGTTAAAGGCGGTCCCGGGAGTGGAAAAACAACCCTCTGTATTCACTTCCTCATGGAGGGGGTTAAGAGGGGAGAGAAAGTCCTTTATATAACTCTTGAAGAGCCGATTGACATTTTGAAAGAGGATATGAGAGAGATGGGCTTTGATGTTGACAATCCCCTCTTTGTGGGCATCGATGCCACCCCTGTGAAGGAGAAGAGGAGCTTCTTCGAGGGAATACACTATGAGGAATTTGCAAAAGGCTTTAATGAGCTTATAAGAGCCATAAAAGAGAGGCTTGAAGGGGAGGAATTCAAGAGGGTTGTGATTGATCCCATTACGATGATTAAGCTGACGATGAAGGATGAGCTTGAGTACAGAAGGGCTTTTCTTGGATTTTTAAAGGAGATTGCTAAATACAACGTAACCCTGCTGATAACCTCTGAGATTTATGAGATGGGAATTGAGGATTATCTTGTCAGCGGTGTTATAGAGCTGAAGACATTTGAAGTTGGAGGAAAAACTGTCAGGGGCATTAAAGTGGTTAAGTTCAGGGGAAGCGACTTTGATGAAACCATAAGACCCTACAAGATAACCAGCAACGGAATTGAGGTGTACAGCGAAGAGACAATCATGTGAGAGTGGTTTGAATGAAGTTTGGCATCCCCAAGCTTGATGAACTACTTGGGGAAATTCCTGAGGGGAGTGTTGTGCTTATCGAGACACTCGGAAACCTTGGGGAGGAGATAGTGGTAGAGGCGCTCAAAGAAAACAGCGATAAAAGCATTGCATTTGTAACAAAGAGGCTTAAAGAAGAGTTTGAGAAGATCTCCGAGCTCAAAAATATGAAATACATAGTGTTTGGAGAGGACTTTGCCCCTCAGGAGCTCTTCAAGATAACCTATAAGCTGAGGCAGATTTTGAGCGGCTACCTCGTTGGGCTTTTTTTCCTCCAGCCTTTGCTTGTTTTCCATCCGCAGGAAACGGTCTATAAGTTCTTTTCTGAGGTGTCGTCAATAACTCATGATAACAAGCTTGTGCTCATTGCAATACTTGACAAGAGGCTTGTAGATGAGAGGACGTTGGCTATGTTTGAAAATGCATCAACCCATGTGATTGAAATTGCTGAAGAGCTTGAAAAGTTTAGGGTCATACGGGGGATACGGGTTAAAAAATCGCCTAAGGGCTCCTCAGGCTTTTATGAGCTGATAATTAAGGATGGAAAGATCACCATAGGTGAGCCTCTTGGATGAGTATCTCCTAATTAGGGGTTTGGTAAGCCTAATATTGATACTCAGCGTTTTCTACAGTGGAATGGTATTCAAGATGCTCGGACAGTACATGGAAAAAGGTAAACTGGTTGTTTTTGTCCAGATGATCGGTTCTCTCCTTGTTGTTTTGGCTTCCATTGTGATGGGTCTTGCTGGAAATTCTCTAAAAAGCGTGTTCGCTATTTTTGCAGGTATTACGGGGACATTTTTGATAATTCATCCGCTGTTCAGGTACAGGCTTATAAAGTTCTCTAAGATAAACGTAACACAGGTCGTGCTGGTGCTTCTTTCAAGTGCCTTCGGACACTTTATGGGACTTCACGGCATAGCAGTTCTCAAGACAACTGGCATTGTTTCTCTCCTTTTGCTGGTTCAGTCCTTAAAGTCAATAAAGCTTGCTGATCCATTGCTGAAAATCCTGCTTGATGTATCTCTGTGGCTTCTTGTTGCCTATGCATGGCTGTGCAATCCAGCTGTTAGATATGTGGGCTCATGCAGCTACTATCTGATATACCTCATATACTTCACAGCACTCCTCCTGTGGTTCTTCTCGGCGGTTATTATCTATGAGCATCTCAGGAGGTGGCTGTAGTGATCTGCCCCATAGTGAGGGAGATAGTTGAGATAGTGATTGGATTCTCTGTTATCTCCCTATATTTCTCCAAAAGGTTCCCTTTGATGTACAAATCTCACCTCGCGCTTGCTATAGGGGCGTTCTTCATATTGGAGCCTATTTTGGATTATATTTTCGGCATGGATTCAACGGTTCTTGAGTTTGCAGGGACTCTGCTCCTCCTCTGGGTTGTGGAGAGGTTCATCGCCGTAAATAAAAACTCACGGGTTAGCTTTTATACGCTGATAATTGGAGGATTTGCTGGTGTGCTCGGGTTTGCACTGACCAAAGATTTGGCTTATTTCCATATCGGCACGCTAACGGCTTTTGCCCTTATCTCTCTAAGGATGAGAAAAGTAGTTGAAGTCGTCAGATGGGAGTACAAAAATGTGTTCTTAATCTCCTCTCTCTTCCTCTTTGCTGGGACGATAGCATTTGCTTCGGCTCTTTTTATGCTGAGCCTCTTCCTGTATTACGGGGGCATCTTTATATTCATGCTTGCTGTAATGGAGATAGTGCATGGAATAATGTGATTTGAAACGTTAAGTTTATTATCTCAAAGGCGTAATGAGAGCTCATGAACATATTCATCCCTTTAATAGCCGGTATCGTGTTCGGGTACATCTTCAGGGAGAGAATTAAAATAAACCTTGACAAGCCTATGAGCATAGCCTTACTGCTGCTGATTTTCTTTATGGGAGTTGAAGCCGGGAGAGTCGAAATAAATGCTGCAGAGCTGTTTGTTACATCAGTAACATTTGCCGTGCTGACGATCTTGGGAAGCTTAGCGTTTGCAATGCTTATGGGGGGCAAGCTGAGATGAGCTTTCTGTACTTGGTTCTCGCTGCACTCTCTGCTGGCATTTTGGTTGGCAAGTACACAGGCTTTCAGTTCGGCAACTCCTATGAGATTATGCTGTACGCTTTGATCTTCATTATAGGGGTCGATCTTGGGAAGAGCAGAGGGCTTAAAGAGATCAGAGAGCTTGGAAAGATTGCATTGGTCCTGCCCCTTGCCACTGTAGTCGGCTCTCTGCTGGGAGGACTTTTAGCATCGTTTTTGCTTGATATCCACATAAAATGGGCATTGGCGATTTCAGCAGGCTTTGGGTGGTATTCGCTGACCGGTCCTCTGCTGGCACAATATTCTCCTGTTTATGGCGTAGTTGGCTTCCTGGCAAACCTTACGAGAGAGATTTTGACCATCCTTTTTTACCCAGTCGCCATTAGGAAGATTCCAAAGGAGCTCGCGGTTTCAATGGGGGGTGCAACGACTATGGACTCTACACTGCCAGTTATAGTTAAATTCGGGGGGAGCGAAGTTACGGTGATAGCTTTTGTTCACGGCTTCATCCTGACGGCGATAGCCCCATTTTTAATTCCTCTCATACTCCAGCTTTGAACCATTAAATTTATAAGTTCGAACATATTAGTTCCATTTGCAAACTATGGAGGGATTGAGATGAGCAATGAGGAAGTGGTTTTAGAGGTCATGAAAAAAGCTGGAAAGCCGCTCAAAAGCGCTGAAATTGCCGAGATGACTGGCATACCAAAGAAAGAAGTTGACAAAATCATTAAAAAGCTGAAGAAGGAAGGAAAAATAGTATCTCCAAAGCGCTGCTATTATGCTCCAGCTGAGTGATTACGCTCTCTTTTTATCTTTCATGAGTTCTTTAATGAGCTCCTGGAAGTCCTGTTCTGCTTTCGCCTTTTCGTAAGTTTCATATTCTTGCCTTAAGAATTCGTAATGATCGCGTTCATCTTTTGCAAGTTCAATAAAGATGCCCTTATACTCTGGGTTCGGGATGTGCTTCGACACGTACAGATAAACCTCTTCAGCAAGTCTTTCAGACTTCATCGCAACTTCCAGAATGTCGAGATAATCTCTAAGCGTCTTGATCTTAAATTCCCTGTCTCTAAAAACATTGGTCCAGCTTTCAAAGGGAACATCAGAGAGCTCTTCATGTGGATACAGCGTGTTAAAAATTTCTGTGACTTTCTTATCGTGAGAAGCCTCCACCTCTATAAACTGCCTGAACTTCTCCTTAAGATACTTGCTTGGGACGTTCTCATGAAGAAAAGTATACAAGTCGGTCGCATCTTTTTCTCCCTTGATAATGTAACTCAAAATGTCCTTAAGCGGCATTTTTGAGACTTCTCTCAGAACCTCCTTAACCTTCTCTTCAATCTCAGCCTTCTTCATGTAAACCTCCAAAGGACTCTCCATCTTCACACACCGTTACATGTAGCTTTTTTTCACTTAAAAAACATTTCCTTTTACTTTTTGCAGAATTTTCAAAAACAAAGAGAATTTGAGCGTTCAGTCTCCATATTTCTGGGCGAGCTTCTTCAGCAGCTTTTCATGCTGCTTTTCATTGTTTTCTGTGCTCTCCATGAGCGTCTTTAAGATTGGGTGAGTCACTTTTTCTTTGAGCTTGCCATATAAAGTTGCCATTTCCTCTTGGAGCCTCAGGTATTCCTTTATGATGTCCCTTAGTTCGTTCAGCTTTTCTTCGGGAATCACAGCAGTTTCTGGGAATTCTTTGAAGTACTCCTCAAGAATTTCTTCTGGAGGAATTCTTGCACCTAATGTTCCAAAATCGAGGGGCATAGCTATCATTGGCACTCCAGGTATTAGAACGGTGTTGTCCGCTATTTCCTGCCCTTCAAATTCTTCGATTAGCTTTAGAGCATCTTCGTAAGATTTTTTCACAGCCTCCAGCATGTTTTTGTGGAGCATTGTGTCTATGGTGATTCTGAGGAGAAGATTCTTTATATCAGCATATTCTGGCTCTTTCAGCTTTTTTAGGCTTTTTCGGTATTCTTTTTCAGCCTTCTCCTCAAGCTTCCTTGTTTTTTCAACTATCTCAATAAGCCCCTCCATTTCCTCCCACCTTCAAGAGTTTTTAGTAACATAATGTATTTAAAATTTTCTGCAAGCAAAAATATTTTAAAGGGTTCAAGCCTATGGAGGCATGCAGGATAATACTTCACGGCTCGGGGGTGTCCGAGAAAGTAGGAGCCTGCCGGGCCTCTGCGAGGGGGTGGAAAAATGAAGTATCCAAAGCAAATAAGGACTTACTGTCCGTTCTGTAAGAAGCACACCATTCACAAGGTCGAGAAAGTAAAGAAGAGACCAAGGAGTGAGCTTAGTGCAGGTCAGAGAAGATTCAGGAGAATACTCAAGGGTTACAAAGGTTTTCCAAGACCAAAGCCAGAGGGCAGGGAAAAGCCAGTTAAAAAGCTTGACTTAAGGTTTAGATGCACTGTCTGTGGAAAGGCTCACACGAGAGGACAAGGCTTCAGGGTAAAGAAGTTTGAGCTTGTGGAGGTGTGAAGATGGCGCTTCCAAAGGGCTTAATCCCAATGCCAAGATCAAGGTTCCTTAGGGTTAAGTGCATTGACTGCGGCAACGAGCAGATTGTCTTCAGCAATCCGGCGACAAAAGTGAGATGCTTGGTTTGTGGTGCCACTCTCGTTGAGCCAACGGGCGGTAAGGGAATTATAAAAGCCAAGATATTAGAGGTTCTTGAGTGAGCCTTTCTTTTCCTCTTTTCTCCGAAACTTTAAAAACCTCTTTTGCCAACAATCAAGGGGTAAAAACAATTTTAGGAGATGGTGAAAATGCCAAGGAGAGCAAGAGAATTTCCTGAAGAGGGGGAGTTTGTGATTGCAACCGTTAAGAGCATCCATCCTTACGGAGCATTCCTCACGCTTGACGAGTATCCAGGAAAGGAGGGTTTTATGCATATAAGTGAAGTTGCATCAACTTGGGTGAAAAACATAAGGGACTACCTAAAAGAGGGGCAGAAGGTTGTTGCGAAGGTTATAAGAGTCGATCCGAGAAAGGGGCATATCGACTTAAGCCTGAAGCGTGTGACCCAGCAACAGAGAAAGGCTAAGATTCAGGAATTCAAGAGAGCCCAAAAGGCTGAAAACCTCTTAAAAATGGCAGCTGAAAAGATCGGTAAAGACTTTGAAGATGCATGGAGAGAAGTGTGGGTGCCACTTGAGGAAGAATATGGGGAAGTTTATGCAGCTTTTGAAGACGCTGCTCAAAATGGGATTGAAGTGCTCAAAGACCTTGTGCCCGAGGAGTGGCTTCCAGTTCTTGAGGAGATAATCAAGAGCTATGTTGAAATCCCGACTGTTACAATTGATGCTGAATTTGAAATCACAGTTCCAAAGCCGAACGGCATTGAAATAATTAAGGAAGCATTGATAAGAGCAAGAGATAGGGCAAACAAAGAAAAGGATATTGAAGTCAAGTTCACCTATCAGGGAGCACCCCGCTATAGAATCGACATCACCGCGCCTGATTATTACAAAGCCGAGGAAGTTCTTGAGGATATAGCAGAGGAGATACTGAGAGTTATCAAAAAGGCGGGTGGAGAGGCGACACTGATTAGAAAGGAGAAGAGGATTAAGAAAATTAAGAGGAGAGGCAAATGAGGTTCCGCATAAGGAAATGTCCCAAATGCGGGAGGTATACCCTAAAAGAGACATGTCCAGCATGTGGTGAAAAGACTAAGGTAGCCCATCCTCCGAGGTTTTCACCTGAGGATCCGTATGGAGAGTACAGGAGAAAGCTTAAGAGGGAGCTTTTAGGTATTGGGAGGCGCCCAGAATGAAAGAAACTGTTGTAGTTGTGTATGAAAAACCTGAAATCTACGATCCAATCTTTATTGAAGGTCTGCCCGGAATAGGACTGGTTGGAAAACTTGCAGCTGAGCATCTAATTCAGGAGCTCAACGCTAAAAAGTTTGCCGAGCTTTATTCACCCCACTTCATGCATCAAGTATTAATCAAGAAAGATTCAACCGTTGATCTTATGAAAAACGAGTTCTACTACTGGAAGAGCCCAGATGAAGAGCACAGAGATTTAATAATAATCACAGGGGACACACAAGTCCCTCCAACAGACAGCTATGGTCACTTTGAAGTGGTCGGTAAGATGCTTGACTTTGTTGAGCAGTTTGGCACAAGGGAGATAATAACAATGGGCGGCTATCAGGTCCCGGAGCTTCAGGGTGAGCCTAAGGTTTTGGCATCATTCACTGATTTAGAGACGAAGGAGAGATATAAGCAGATTCTTGGCGACATGGTGGTATTCAGAGAAGATGAAGGAGGAGCAATTGTCGGAGCAGCCGGACTTCTGCTTGGGATAGGAAAGCTTAGGGGAATGAGAGGGGCATGCTTCCTTGGCGAGAGTCTTGGATACATAGTCGATGCTAAAGCAGCTAAGTCAGTGTTGACAGTTGTAGCAAAGGTCCTTAACCTCGAAATTGACATGACTGCACTTGAGGAGAGAGCAAAAGAAACTGAGGAAATTCTTAGGAAAGTACAGGAAATGCAGAGGGCAATGTTTGAACAACAGCTGCCCCAACCAAGTCATGAGGAGGAAGACAGGGGGTATCTCTGACCCTTATTCTCCTTTTTTGGTGGTTTTATGCACGTGGATGCCGATCTGCACATACATTCGCGATACTCAAAAGCAGTCTCAAAATTGATGGTTTTTCCAGTTCTTGCTGAGTATGCTAAACTTAAGGGACTTAACCTTGTTGGCACGGGAGATATTCTGAATCCTAAATGGGAAGAGGAGCTCTTAAAACATGCAGAAAAAGTTGATGAAGGCACATATGAGATTAAAGGTGTTAGATTTCTCCTCACAGCCGAAGTGGAAGACAGCAGAAGGGTTCACCATGTCTTAATTTTCCCAAGCATTGATGCAGTTAGGGAGATGCGGGAGCGTTTGAGGAAGCATTCTAAAGACATAGACAGTGAGGGCAGACCTCACCTGAACTTAAGGGGAGCAGAAATAGCGGATCTGGCTAATGAATTCGATGTTCTGATTGGCCCGGCGCATGCATTCACCCCGTGGACAGCTTTGTATAAGGAGTATGACAGCTTAAAAGAATGTTATGAAAATGCTGAGGTACATTTCCTTGAGCTCGGGCTTTCAGCTGATTCACAAATGGCGGACATGATAAAAGCCCACCATAGGCTAACCTATCTATCAAATTCAGATGCCCATTCTCCCCAGCCCCACCGTTTGGGAAGGGAGTTTAACCGTTTCGAGGTTAAAGATGCGACTTTTGAAGAAATTAGGAAGGCGATTCTAAAAAGAGGTGGAAGAAAAATAATTCTCAATGCAGGCTTAGATCCAAGATTAGGTAAGTATCACTTAACTGCCTGCTCCAAATGTTATGCAAAATACAGGCTTGAGGATGCCAAAAGGCTAAACTGGAGGTGCGAGCGCTGTGGAGGAGCTATAAAGAAGGGCGTGAGGGATAGGATTTTGGAGCTTGCTGATACAAGGGGGAGACCGGAAGACAGACCTCCTTACCTCCATCTTGCTCCTTTAGCAGAGATAATCTCAATGGTGACTGGGAAGGGTATTGAAACTAAGAGTGTAAAGGCAGTTTGGGAAAGGCTTTTGAGGGAATTTGGCAGTGAGATTAAGGTTTTAGTTGATGTTCCAATTGAAAGTATAGCACAGCTTATTGGCGAAGACATAGCTAAAGCTATTTGGGCTTTCCGCAATGAAAAGCTCATAATTATTCCGGGTGGTGGAGGTAAGTACGGCGAGATTAAGTTGCCCGATGAAATAAAAAGGGCAAAAATTCAGGATTTGAACAGCATTGAGATAAAACAGGAGGAAGTCCATTATAAACCAAAGCAGGCTTCAATTCTGAGTTTTTTGAAAAAGAAATAGAATCACAGGAAAAGCGGTTTTATCAAAACAGCAACTACTGGCACAGCTACATTGTCATCAATTACTTTTTGGTACTCGGCAAGCATTAAAATTACGGACCATGCAATTTTCATTAGGAAATTTAACTGAGGCAGTATAAGAAAAGCGATGATAACTGCACTTACGATGTAGCCAACGCTCCCTATCCAGTGCTTTCTGAGCTTGACGTTAAAGCCATTCTTTTTGAAGTAGTAGAATCTTAGAACACCGGTTATTCCATCGCTTACTGCCATTACAAGCATTATTGCTGACGCATAGTTAACATCCATGAAGAGAGCCATGGCTGAGAACATTATGCAGTAAAACACTTCCCCATAGTTGTTTTTTATTTGATACCATGAAAGTTCTTTGTTCATGAGATGGGTAAGCAACTGTCCAAATGCAAAGAGCATAACCACTGCGGCAAGCTCCTTTCCAGTTACCAGCCCTTCCCTAAAGAACAGTATTGCAGGAACGCTGCTGAAGTGTATTATTTTTCTATTTATCCAGGCGTATTCCTCTCCAAGATACTTCGTAAATAAAATTGCCAGCACAGGGAACATGACGCCTATTGCCAGATATTTCAGCATCTTATTCCCTCCAGTATTTCTGAATTATTGGATATTTTTCAACAGTATTTTATAAGTTTTCCGCATTCGCTGGAAGTTTCTTCGATAATCGTCGGGGAATGTGTTTGGGCAACTCTAATAAACAATTGTCCGTCATATTTAGCTGATGAGTATGGAGCGGGAAATAATAAAAGTCTTTATGGGGCATCTCAAGCTTCAGGGAGACTTACCGTTAGGAGATGATGCAGGAGCGGTAAAAATTGGCAGAGAATGGCTGGTTGCCACAAACGACATGCTTGTTGAAACAACGGATGTTCCTGAAATAATGACTCCAGAACAAGTTGGATTTAAAGCTGTGACAATGAACGTGAGTGATTTGGCTGCCATGGGAGCCAAACCAATAGGATTTCTATTTTCCCTTGGCATTCCAAGGAATTTTGGCATGGAATACTTGGAAGGAATTGCAAAAGGAATTGCAAGAGCATCTGAATTTTATAAGATTCCTATAATAAGTGCTGATACGAATGAAGCTTGTGACTTGATAATCGATGGGATTGCACTGGGGAAAACAAAGAGACTTCTGCTTAGAAGCAATGCAAAACCTGGCGATTTGGTTTGTGTTACTGGAGACATTGGAAGAGCCTTAGCTGGGCTTAAGGTGTATTTTGAAAAGCTTGAGATTGAGAAAAGAATTCAAAAAGTCCTTTACGAGAAGCTCCTCGAGCCAAAGGCCAGGATTAATGAGGGAATTGCGCTAAGTAGATATGCCAATGCCACAATAGACATAAGCGACGGTATGAGCAAAGAGCTACATCTAATTGCGGAGATGAGCAATGTTAAGATTGTGATTGAGTCTGAAAAATTGCCAGTTCGAAAAGAAGTCTTTGAAGTGGCTGAGATTTTGGGATTGGATCCAATTGAAATTGCTTTAGCGTCTGGAGAGGAGTTTGAACTCATCTTTACAATTCCTGAGGAGCACTTGAACAAGCTCAATTTTGATTTCACTGTGATTGGAATGGTTGAGAAGGGAGAAGGGGTTTATCTGAAGCGTGAGGATAAGCTGGAAAAAATGCCGATTTTAGGATGGGAGCATCTGGCGAAATCCTAACATTCTCTCTTCAAATTCTTTCTACTGATTTTATTGTTTAAGAGGAAGATTCTCTAACTTTTTCTCTTCTTAACCAAAAGCTTAAACTACCATGAAGCCCCATTCTCTTATGGTGAGAAATATGAGAGAGGCCATGTATTGGGAGCCTTTGGGGAACAATCGAGTGAGATGTCATCTATGTCCACTGAACTGCATCATTGATGAAGGCAAGAGAGGCTCTTGTAGG